>JANXTD010000497.1 GCA_025352585.1 Fimbriiglobus sp. | reverse complement strand
TGCTCGCCGTCGCGACCGTCGCCGCCGACCCGCCGGCGGTCCCCGGACTCGCCGTCGACGCCGAGAAGCGCACGGTGACGATCGACGCGAAAATCGCCCCGCGGAAACTCGCGCACCTCGACCAGGTCTACCCCATCGAGGTCATCGCCACCTGGGCCTACCGCGACGGCAAGAAGGGCAAGGCCCACGAGACCGTCGTCACCACCGACGTGCTGCCGAGTGCGGTGCACAAGGCACTCGAAGGCCTCGGGGCCAAGCCCGGCAAGCCGGCGCGCGGCGAGGGGGCCAAGGCGGTCGGCCCGGAGGTCACCGTGTTCATCGAGGTGACCCAGCCCGACGGTACCGCCAAACGGCTGACGATGGACAAGGTGCTCCTCGACCCGAAGACGAAGAAGCCGCTGCCGAAGGGGGTCAAGTTCCTGTTCACCGGGTCGGCCCAGGTCGAAGTCGAGCCGGGCAAGCCGGGGACGGTCTACGGGGCCGACCTGACCGGCACGCTGCTGGCGATCTTCCCCGTGACCGACGAGACGGTCTGCCAGTCGTCGCTGACGATGGCCGAGGAGAAGTACCTGAAACTCGACGTGAACAAGGATGCCCTGCCGCCGGAAGGCACCGCCGTGAAACTGATTCTTGAAGTGGGTGCCAAGTGACGCTCCGCCTCCGCCCGCTGACCCTCGCCGCCGCCGTCGCCGTCGCCGGCTGTAGCCGCGGCGAGCCGGCCCTGAACGAGCCGGCCACGCCGGTCGCCGTGGTCGTGGCCGTCGATGAGACGCCGGCCCCGGTCGCCCCAGTTGTGCCGCCTCCAGTCGCGGCGGTGCCGTACCGGCCGATGACCGACCTGGGCGGCCAGGCGGTCGCGGCGGTGACCGCGCCGCAGTCGCCGGCCCCGCTGCCGCTGCCGACGGTCAAGGCCCCGAAGCCGCGCGCCTCAGCGATCGACCGCGGCGAGTTGCCGGCGACGCCGCCCAAGTTGGGGGTGCCGGAACTGCCGCTCGCGCCGGGCAAGGCGGCCCGGCCGTCACCGCCGCCGGAGGGGCTGCCGGCCGACTTCGGGCTGGCCACGGTCCAGGAGACGGGGTCGCTGAAGCTGCCGGAGACGGTGTCGCTGCGGCCGCCGACGCCCGCGCCGCCGCTGACCGCCGGCGACCTGCCGCGGCAAGCCCGGCAGCGCCCCGAGAAGCCGACGGCCGACGACGCGGTGGAGGAGATCGTCGCGGCCCAGATCGTCTTCACGCCGCTGTCGCGGCCGTTCGTGCGCGAAATCGCCACGCTGCTGCGGCTGCCCGACCCGTTCGAGTTGGCGGAGCAACTGCGCCGCCAGCCGACGCCGCCGGTCGCCCCGGCCGACGCCGACACGCTGCCGGTGGTCGTGAAGTAACCTCCCCCGAACAGGACAACTCAATGGCTCGCCGCCCCCTGTCGCTCGGACTCGCGATTCTCGTGCTCGCCGGCCCGGCGTGGCCCGCGCAGGCCCAGGTCGATTACGGCAAGACCGGCCCCTGGGACCAGCGGGCGGAGTCGGGGCCGGACGCGGAGGTGCCCGGCTGGTTCTACAACCTCGGGGTCACCGGCCTGCGCGCCCAGTTGGTCGCCGACGAGCCCAAGGCCTTGCTCATCCAGTACGTGTTCCCGAAGTCGCCCGCCGACGGCCTCGTTAAGGTCGGCGACCGCGTCGTCGGTGCCGGCGGCCGGCGGTTCGCGGAGAAGCACCGCAACGGCTACGGCGAGAAGGTGTTCGGTGCCGACGGGCCGGTCTCGGAACTCGCCAAGGTTCTCGACGAGTGTCAGGCCGCCGAGCGCGGGGGGAAACTCGCGCTCACGCTTCGGCGCGGCAAGGAGGTCGTCGAAGTCGAACTCGGGGTCGGGACGAAGTACGGGGCGTACTCCGCGACCTACCCGGACCGGTGCGCGAAGTCGGACAAGGTCCTCGCGGAGTTGCTGAAGTACCTCGTGGATCACCAGGCGAAGGACGGCTCGTTCGGCGACCCCGTCCACAACACGTTCGCCCCGCTCGCGCTGCTGGCCAGCGGCGAGGCGAAGTACCTGCCGGCCGTCGCGCTGAACGCGAAGTACCACTGCGGGGCGACGCGGACCGCAGACCTGTCGCTCATCAACTGGAGCTACATGAGCGCGGCGATCGTGCTCAGCGAGTACCACCTGGCGACGGGCGAGCCGTGGGTGGTGCCGGAGTTGCAGCGGGTTTACGACCGCGTCGCCAAGAGCCAGTACCTCCGGAGGTCGCAGATCGACCCGAGGTCCGAGAAGTCCCACCCGGACGACTTCCCGAAGGGGCCGAAGGACTCGCACGGCGGCTGGGGGCACAACCCCGGCTTCGAGGGGTACGGCCCCATCGCCATGCTCACCGGCCAGGGGGCGCTGTCGTACGCGCTGATGCACCGCTGCGGCGTCGCGGTCGACCGCCAGGCCCACGACGCGGCGTACGAGTTCCTCAAGCGGGGGACCGGGAAGGGCGGCTACGTCTGGTACGGCGACAAGGTCGGCGGCGGGCCGGACGGCTGGGCCGACCTGGGCCGGACCGGCGCGGCTGGCGTCGCCAACGCCCTCAGCCCCTACGGCGACCCCGCCTACCGCGAGCGGGCGCTGGCCCACGCCAAAGTGATCGGCCGGCACCCGCAGAGTTTCCCCGACACCCACGGCTCGCCGGCGATGGGGATGGCCTACGCGGCCCTCGCCGCGAGCGCCGACCCCGACAGCTTCCGCAAGCTGATGGACGAGAACCGCTGGTGGTTCACGATGGCGCACTGCGCCGACGGCAGTTTCTACTACCAGCCGAACCGGGACAACGCCGGCTACGGCCCCGACTCCCGCATGACCGCGTCCTCGGTGGTGGCGTTCATCCTGAGCGTCCCCAAGAAGAGCCTCGTGATGACGGGCAAGGAGGTCAAGGGCCGCCCCCAAAAGGTCGCCAAGCCCGCCGGCAAGCCGCTGAAAGTCTTCGTCCTCGCCGGGCAGTCGAACATGCAGGGGCACGCGAGGATTTCGACGTTCGATTCGCTGGCCGGCGACCCGAAGACGGCCCCGCTCCTCCAAGAGATGCGCGGCCCCGACGGCAAGCCGAAGGTGTGCGAGACGGTCCGGATCTCGTCGGTCGGCTGCCTCGGCGACGCCTACACGGATTTGCGGGAGCAGAAGGGCAAGCTCACGGCCGGGTTCGGTGCCCCGTCCGACAAGATCGGGCCGGAGTTCACCTTCGGCATCACCGTGGAGAAGCTGCTGGGCGAACCGGTACTCCTCATCAAGACTTCCTGGGGCGGCCGGAGTTTGCACACCGACTTCCGCCCGCCCAGCGCCGGGGCGTATGTGTGGAGCGACTCCGAGTTGGCCCAGTGCAAGCGGCGGGGCGACGACCTGGAGAAGATCCAGGCCGAGAAGGTCAAGGCCACGGGCCAGTTCTACCGCCACATGATCGACCACGTGCGGAAGGTGACGGCGGACATCAAGCGGGTCGTGCCGGACTACGACGAGAGCCAGGGTTACGAACTGGCCGGGTTCGTCTGGTTCCAGGGGTTCAACGACTTGGTCTCCGACTGGACCTACGACAAGCGGATGAAGCCCGGCGGCTACGACCTGTACGGCGAGTTGCTGGCGCACCTCGTCCGCGACGTCCGCAAGGACCTCAAGGCCCCGAAGATGCCCTTCGTGATCGGCGTCATGGGGATCGGCGGCGTGGCGGAGGGCGAAAAGGCCCCCCAGATGCACTTCCGCCAGGCCCAACGCGCGCCGCTGGCGCTACCGGAGTTCAAGGGCAACGTGGTGGCGGTCGAGACGGCACCCTTCTGGGACGACGAACTCGACTCGCTGCACCAGAAGATGGAGAAGTTGAACGACCAGTTCGAGCGGGACGCGAAGAAAGGTCCGAAGCGGACCGCGAAGGAGAAAACCGTCGCCCGCCAAAAGGCCGTCGCGGAGGCGTTCACGGCGGAGCAATTGAAGCGCCTGGGGCAGGGCGTCTCCAACGGGGGCTACCACTACCTCGGGGCCGCCAAGATCCTCGCCCCGATCGGCAAGGCCTTCGCCGACGCCGTCGTCGCCGTGAAACCGGTCAAGTAGCCAGCCGCCCCAAGCGCCGCCGGCGGCTGAGTGGATTCGTTCGGCGGCGGAGGGTCATCCCATGAGACTGCGACGTTGGACCAGTTGGGTCGCCGGGGTCGTCCTCGCGTGGAGTCCCGCGACGGCGTCCGGCCGCGCCGCCGAACCGCCCCGCAACGTCATCTTCGACACGGACGCCGGGGGGGATTGCGACGACGTCGGCGCGTTGTTCGTCCTCCACGGGGCGGTCGAGCGGGGCGAGGCCAAACTCCTCGGGACCATCGGGTGTACGTCGTCGAAGGCGGTCGCGCCGTGCCTGGACGCGATCAACGGGTGGTTCGGGCGCTCGGACATCCCCGTGGGCACGCTGAAGGACGCCGGGCTCCTGCCGAACCCCGGCTACACCGCCGAGGTCGCGCGCCGGTTCCCCCACAAGTTTGCCGAGAGCAAGGACTACCCCGACGCGGTGACGCTCTACCGGCAACTGCTGGCGAAGCAGCCCGACCGCAGCGTGACCGTGGTGGCGGTCGGCCCGCTCCGCAACCTGGCGAACCTGCTCGGGTCCCGCGCCGACGGCGAAAGCCCGCTGGACGGGAAGTCGCTGGTCGCCAGGAAGGTGAAGCGGCTCGACGTCATGGGCGGCAACTACCCGCCGTTCGCCAAGGCGAACGAGGCGGAGTGGAACTTCAAAATGGACCCCGCGTCGGCGGCGCTCGTCTGCTCCGACTGGCCCACCGAGATCCTGTTCAACGGCGAGGGCGGCTCGACGAACTCCGGCCGCCGGGTCACCTTCGAGATGCCGGAACACAACCCGTTGAGCCTGGCCTACGCCGCGTACCCAGGGGTGGGCTACGCCGGCGACCGGCTGAGCTGGGACCCGGTGTCTTGCCTCGTCGCGGTGCGGGGCGCGGAGCCGTGGTACCGGGTCGTGACGGGCGGGGCCAACGCCGTGGACCCCAAGACGGGAGTCAACACCTGGACGCCCGGCGGGGGACGCAGCCACGGCTACCTGGTCCTCGACCGGAAGCGACCGAAGCGGGAAGTCGAGGCGGCGCTGGAAGACCTCATGGTCGCCGGCAAGGGCCGGCCGGCGGGGTTGACGGTGAACACCGCGTACTACGCCCAGGCGGGCGGCTGCCTCATCACGAGCCGCGGGAGTGTCGGTGCCAACAGCCCGGCGGCGAAGGCGTTCGACCGCGAGGAGAACGGGGTCACGTCGTGGATCGACCGCGTCGGGTCGAGCTGGATTCAGTGCCAGCACGCCGACGGCCGGAAGCGCCTCGTCACCTCTTACGTCGTCGAGTGCCCGACGGAGCGGCGGCAGCCGCGAACGCTCGAACTGTGCGGCTCCGACGACGGCGGCCGGACGTGGACCCGGCTCGACGTGCGGGACGCCCCCGGCTTCACGGGGCCGGCCCCCCGCCGCACTTTCACCGTCGCCGCGCCGGCCAAGTGGAACGCCTACCGCTTGAATCTGGTGGCGCGGGACGCCAACGAAGGCGTCGAGGTCTCGACGGTCGAGTTGAACGAACAGGTCGAGTGCCGGGCGGGCGTCGCGGTCCACTCGGTGGCGCTCGACCACGCCGCCTTGACGCTGCCGGCCGGCGGCCGGGCCACGCTGAACGCGACGCTCGCCCCCCTCGACTCCTTCGAGCGCGAGGTGACTTGGGAGAGTAGCGACCCGGCCGTGGCCTCGGTCCGCCGGGTCGGCGAGCAAACCGCCGTGGTCGTCGGCAAGCGGCCCGGCCAGTGCGTCGTCACGGCGACCGTCGGCCGGCAGACGCGGACGTGTACCGTGACCGTCGGCCCCTCGACCCTGCCGGCCGAGTGGCGCTACGACGAACTGAACGCGCCGGCCGTCCCCGGCTCGGTGGACGCGACCGGCGGGACGTTTCGACTCTCGGGGTGCGGCCACGCCATGACCTCGTGGTGGGAGCGGGTCCGCGACCAGGGCGTCTTCGTCAGTCGGCCGGCGCGAGGGGATGTCGAACTGTCGGTCCGCCTCAAGAGCCTCGGCCCGAACGTCGGCGGCCCGAACGCCTACCCGTCCGACAGCCGGCCACCGACCGCCGCCGGGCTGATGATCCGGGAGTCGCTGACCGAGAGTTGCGGCCGATTCTTTCTGCTCCAGGTCGAATCGTCCGGCGCGGTCGTGTGCCGATGGCGGGGCAAAACGGGGGACCAGGACGACAACCAGAGTCAGGTCGTCGGCAAGGCGACCCTGCCGATCCACCTTAAACTCGTGCGAACGGGCGACGCCATCCGGGCCTACACGTCCGCCGACGGCGTGACCTGGGGGGAGCCGCTGGTGTCCCGCCCCGCCGCCATCGGCACGGCGGGCCGAGTCGGGATGGTCACGTGCTCGGGCAACACGTTCGCCTCGACGACGGCCGTCTTCGATTCCGTGCGGGCGAGCGACTGACCGGGGGGCGAACCGCGGTGGCCGGACTCCACAACCGAGCACGGTCACCGTCGGCGAGCGTAGCCGGCCGGGGGTTCGTCAGGGCCGGCGCGTCGAAGTCGCGTCGCGTCCCGCGTCTGGTTCGCTTTCGGGCACAAGGGTCGGGTGAGCATTGCCGCCTCCTTACGCGTTCGGCGAGTTGCTGATGGTGCAGCGGTCGCACGACTCCGCCGCCGGGTGAGTCACCGACCGCCACGCCGCACAGGTCGTTGACATCGCGGGCCGAGAACATGCGGTCCTGTAGGTATCAGGTGACCCCGTCCGCCACCCGCCACCTCGCGAACACCAGGTACCCGGCCAACGCCGGTCCGATGGCCCGCACCTGCTCATCGGTCGTGTGACCCCCTCCAGACGGTAAAGCGGTCAGCTCAGACGAATGGAGTCGGGGGGCGCTGAGCGAAAGCGACATCGCTTTCCGCACCAGTTCGCCGACCTGCGCGTCGATCACCGAGGCACCCCGCGTCTGACCCGCCTGCCTCCGAGTGGTAATTGTGCAATTATTCCGAAGATCACGGTTTTTACGGTTGCGGAACCAGGACCAGATCGTCAATAATTCCAACACTTCATTTTGGAGATTGACGTGAAGGCATTTTTTGACGCGGTCGCCCAAAAGGTCGCCGGCCTCTCGATCGAAGACCAAATGGGGGTCGTCGCCGACGAGGTCAAGGGACTTCCCAAGGCGCAACAAAAGTTGCTGGCCGAGGCGGTCGATGCGGGCCTGCCGCCGCCGGACCAGCCGACGAGCAACGTCGTCTGGCTCGCCGTCGTCGGCACGTTCCTGGCCACGATGCTGATCGCCGTCGTCGTGCTGTGCGTCGGCACGTTCACGACGACCGTCGGCGTCACCAAGCCGGACACGATCCTGACCGTGTTCACGACCACGTCCGCGTTCTTGGCGGGCCTGTTCGTCTCCCGCCCGCAGAACCCCGCCCGCCGGGGCTGAGTTCGCCCGCGCCCCGGCCGGACGCCGGGCCTCGTCCCGCCTCTGAACTCCTGGAGGAGAACGCCATGACGCCGGACCCGAAGCCCGCCCCCGACGCCGAACCGCACGACGGCACGCGTGAGGAGGCCGCGGCACTCGCGGGCTACGACCCGGGCCGCCGCGCTCGCCTACGCCCGCGCCCGCTGGACCCGCGTCGCGAGCGACAACTTCATCGGCGTCACGTCTAGCCCCGGCTACGTCGCGGTGCCGGCGGGGACGACCTTCGTCCGCACGACCGCGGCGGACCCGGCGACGGAAGTCGCCCGGCGACCCGGCCTACCCGACATCCTGAAGGCGGAACTCGAAGATTGTGCCCACTTCATCTCGTGCTGCATCGCGCAGCCGCCGGGCGGAACCGGAGGCGGGCTGGCCATCGGCCGCGACTTCCCCAACGCCGTCTACGGCGTCCTCTCCGCCAACCGACTCTACGAAGACCTGAAGGCGAAGGGCTTCATCACCATCGTCGGGACCGCCCGCCTGGCGAAACCGCAGGCCGCCGCCCGCCTCGCCGCGACCGAGATCGCCGCGGGCGACCTCATTTTCTACCACTTCGGCGGCGCGGCGGCGGTCGGCCACGCGGCCCTGGACTTGGCCGGGGCGGGCAAGCGGATCGCGTGCCACACCTTCTGCCGGTGCGACCAGGCCGACGACGACAACCAGGCGTGGGACTCCGTCAACGGGGCGACGGAATACACCCTCGCCAAGGTGAACTGACGCGCCCGCCCGCCCCAACTTCTTCCCTCTTTTTCGGAGTCGTCATGTCGACCGTCGGCACCTGCATCAACGACACGGGCGAGTTGCTACTCGTCTACGGCACGAAGACCGCGGACACGCCGCAGGACCGCGACAACGCGTTGTTCCGCCTGCCCGCCGGCCGGCGGACGCCGCCGGGCTGGGACTGCGACGGCATCTACGTGCCCAGCGACCGCGTGGCCGGCCAGGCCGTCTTCCCCGACAAGCACGGGCCGGTTGCGGTGAAGTACGGCGTCCAGGTCGTGGACTTCAGCTTTACGATCCGGCTCGACGACGACCGGTACGACCTGCCCGTTAACCAGGGCGTGTTCACGCCGGCGGAGGTGTGTACGGGGCTGAGTCGGCTGGCCTGCCTGAACTGGAACATCCCGAGCCTCGCCCACGACGACCTCGACGGCTTCCCCGAAGTGTCGGGGCACCTGCCGGCCCACGGCTGACGGCCCGCGCCACTTCGCCCCGCCCCCCGCCCCTACGGTGACGCCGTCATGCCCAGCCTGTACCTGCTCCACGCGAAGGACCAACTCCCCGCCGACCCGACGGGCGTGGCCGAAGGCAGGGTCTTCCCGCTGCTGCGCCGCGTCGGCGGCGACGACGCGACGCAGTTGGCGTGGGCCTACGCCGTGCCGAAGCCGCCGGCGGCCGGCCCGACCGCGGACCGACGCAGGCACCGACTGGTCGCCTCGGTCCTGCGGGCGTTGGGGTTCGTCCTCGACGCGAACAACGGGGCCGCCACGGACCTGTTCGTCAAGTACGACTTCTTCCACCTGCCGGAGGTCGAGGCGGAGGCACTCATCAAGCCGTTCGACGCGACGGACTTCGACGCCGCAACGCGGCCCGTCCTGACGGGCGGCGTCGGCCTCGAAGTGCGGCCGCCCAAAGACGGCGCGGACAAGCTTAAGCTGGCCGCCGGTGCGGACCCCAAGCGGACGGTCCAGCCGACGGCGACGTTCCACGTCGATCGGTTCGTGTTCGACCCCGACGGCAACCCCGGCGAGTTCCGCCTCCGCGGCACCGACGACGCCACCGCCCCGACCTTCGACGGCGTGCGGTGCAAGCCGGTCAAGGCGCTCGCGGCGCAGTTCCCGAGTGCCGCGTTCGTGCCGGCGTTGGAGTTCGCGCAGACGCGGGACGGCTCGTCGGGCACGCTGCGGTGCGGTACTTCGGCCGCCGTGCCGAACAACGCGGAGTTGATCCCCGCGGACACGCGGCACGACCGCATGACGACGGGCACGGCGACGCTGGTCTGCCTACTGCCAGCGGACGTGACGCCCGACGAGTTGGCCGCGCCGTCGCTGGCGGTCGAAGTCTTCCCGTCGTTCACGTTCCAGCCGGACTCGGCGGTGCCGGTGACCGTGTCGCTGGGGCACCAGGGCGTGCTGCTGCGGTTGCCGCCGCGCGGGTCGCAACTGCCGCCGCGGGTCACGATCAACCGCCTGAAGCCGTGCGTGCGGGTGACGGTCTCCGGGCCGCTGGTGCAGGCCGAAGCGTCCGGCAGCGGTGCCTTGGAAGCGCTGCGGCTGTTGGAGCCTGCGGAACGCAAGCTAGGCGACTCGGTCGAGCAGCTCAACGACTTCCTCACTTACGCCTTCGACGTCTGCCTACCGGAAGACGTGGTCTCGGCGCTGACGCTCGACGACTTGGGACAGTTGGAGGGCTTGAGCTTTGACTGGCCGGGCTGGCCGGAGATTCCGCGGCTGTTCCTGGACCGGTTCGCGGCGTTCCTCGACCGGCTCGGAGCCGTTCACCTCTCCGTCCCCGGCTTCAACTTCCGGTTGCCGAAGCTCGGCCTGCCGGCGCTGACCGAGTACGAACTGCCGTTTCAGTTTGCCGGCCCCCTGCTCACGGTGACTTTCCCCGACGGACTCACACTCCCGCCTCTCGGAATCCAATGGCGGCTCCAACTCAAGAGGCCCGGCGGCGTCCGCATCGACCTCGAACTCGTCGCCGTCGCCGTCAACGGCCTCGTCGTGACGTTCACGCTGCGGGGCGAGTTGCCGACCTTCGACGTCGCCGTCGATCGGCTCGTCGTGAAGTGGGAGTTTGAGTTCACGATTCCGAACGTGGCCGTCCCGACCATCACGCTGACGGCGGCGCTGCCGACGGTCCGCATCCCGCTGATCGGCGAACTACCCGACCTGCGGTTCTTGCGAGTGCGGGTGCTCGACGTGAACAGGCTCACCCTGGGCACATTCGGCGTCCTCGAACTCACTGCGACATCGCTGACGCTTGACATCCCGGACCTCGGCGGCGTGTTGACGGGAGTGACGATCGACGTCGCCCTCGACCTGTCGCTCTCGCTGGCCAAGTGCTTCCTCAGTGACTTGCTCGGCGAGTTGCCGTCGGTCAACTTCCGGCTGTCCGTACCGTCGCTGCCGCCGATGATGTCGCTGCCGGACGTCGTTGAGGCCTTCGGCAGCCTGGCGACGCCGATCATCCCGTTTGAGTTCGTCGTCCGCGTGCCCAGCCCGAAGTTGCGGGAACCCGAGTGGGACGAGTTGCGCCTGGCCATCGGCTTCCGCTTCGACCTCGGTAAACTCGCGCTGGCGGACAACCGCATCTACTTCTTCCTGCCGCAGCGGCGCGGACACGGGAACGACCGGGCACCGCGGCAGGCGCTCGAGTGCGACATCCTGACGCTGACGTTCCCCAACCGTCCGGAGCCGACGGGGTTCCCCACGAAGCTCGATCACGACGGCTACTTCGACCTGGCGTCGCACGAGTTCGTGATCGAGCTGCTGTACCCCGAGGGCAAGACGCCGGTGCCGCCGCCGCGGGTCAAGGCCTACTTCCCCGGCGGGATGGGCAAGGAAGCGGCCCGCCGGGGCCGCGAGGGCGTGGGGGACGACCCCGCGCTGCGCAACGAGTACGCGAAGCGGTTCGAGTTGGAGTTCGACACGATCGACCCGAAGCACTGGCCGAACGACGGGCCGGAGAAGGTGTCGTTCCGCCTCGGCTCGAAGGGGCTGACGCTGTCCGCCAACCTCGGCAAGACGGAAGTCGTCGTCGACGACTCCGGGTTCAAGCCCGACGGCACGGCAGACGACGAGGCGGACAACGCGAGCACCGGCCTCATCAAGCCGTTCAAGTTCCAGCCGCTGGACAAACTCCGCGAACTGACAAGTCGCGTCGTCATCATCGACAACGAGTTGAAGGAGGCGGCCGTCTACGCCAAGTGCGAGGTGCCCGGCGTGGACGGCCTGATGGCCGAGGTCGCCGTCGCGCTGCGGCAGACGAAGACGGGCACGCCGCCCGAGGTCGTCGCGTCGCTGGCCCTCGAGCGTTCCGACCACGCCCCGCTCGCGGAGCTGTCGATCAAGCTGCTGCAACTGTCGCTCGACCGGGTCCAGATGGGCCTCGTGTGGCGGACCGCGGAGAAGGACTGGGACTACTCGGTCCTGGCGGACGGCACGCTCGCCTTCACCGGGGCGGCCGCGCTGGCCCCCGACCTCGAAGGGCTGCGGGCGCCGTCGATCCAGGTGATCGGGCTGGACCTGCGGCGGCTCAACCTGCGGGCGCTGCGGGTGCCGCTGAAGCTGGTCAAGCCGGTCCGCTTCGACATGCTCGACGGCCTGTTCGCGGTCGAACTCGGCGACCTCGTGCTGGCCTGGGAGTTCACCAACAAGCTGCCGCGGCCGACGCTCCTGTCGTGCGAGCTGGCCAAGTTCGAGTTCAAGAACCCCGGCGCGCTGGAGGTGGCGGTCGCCGTCGGCGGGCTGAACGTCGAGTTCGCGCCGGACCTGTCGGTCCACGTCAAGCTGCCGTCGTCGCTGGGCATCGAGGTGGCGCTGGGGCCGACCGCGCGGTTCGCGGGCCGGGTCGGCTGGGTCGAGACGCCGACCGAGCGGTACCTCTTCGCGTCCGGCAAGTTGGCGCTACAGGGCTTCCCGGAGACGCAGGCGCTGCTGAAGTTCGGCACCGGCCTCAAGTTCGGCGGCCGCCGCGAGATCAACGTGGTGCTGTACGGCGAGCAGGCGCTCGACGAGCAGCTCTTCCCCGGTGCCGTCGTCAAGTCCCTCGGCGTCGGCGTCGGGCTGAACAACCGGCTGTCCGTGCTCCCGCCGCGGCCGTCGGCCGACCAAATCCTCGCCCGGATCGACCGGCTGAACCCGGCGGACGTCGACGGCTGGCAGTTCGTCCGGGACGACGGCTTCTACCTCTCGATCGTCGGGGCCGTCACGCTGGCCTCGAACGTCGGCGCGCCGGACGTGCTGAACGCCTACGTCGCGCGGCTCGTCGTCAGCTTCGACACGAACTTCGACCTGACCGCCGCGGGCAAACTGTGGCTGTCGTGTTCCGTGGACGGCGTCAGGGGCCACCCGAACAACCCGGCCTTCGTCGGGGCGATGGTCCTCAGCCCCCGCGAGCACAAGCTCGAAGTCGTCCTCGAGTCGCGGACGCAGGCGTACGTCGAGAAGAACGACCTGATCCGCAAGCTGCTCGACAAGGGCAAGGCGCGGTTCGCCTTCCGCATGACGCCCGCGCTGGTCGATTACCACCTCGCGGAACTGTCGTACGCCGACACGATGTTCGGCGTCCCGATGGAGTTCCGGGGCGAGTACCGCTTCGCCGTCTTCAAGCGGGCGGTCCTGCTGAAGAGCGAGCTGTCCGCCACGGGCCGCCTCAGCCGGTCCCTGAACGCCGGGCCGGGCGGGTTCGACCTCGACGGCCAGGCCCACCTCGCCGTCGGCTACGGCGGCCTGCTCTCCGAGCGCGGCGTCATGGCCTACGCCTTCCTCGACGCGGGCATCCGCTTCCGCGTCTCCGCCTGGATCGAGATCGGGTTCAGCATCTCGTTCCGCGTCTGCGGCAAGCGGTTCTCCAAGAGCTGGCACGTCACCTTCCGCCTGCGCGTCCCCGAACTCGAACTCACGTTCCGCGGGGTCGTCGCCGCCTCGGACCGCGGCGGCCTCGTCGGCGTCGACGTCCAGGTCGGCATCAACGTCGTCGTCTGCGGCTACCGGCTGAACGCGAGCGGGCGGCTGGCCGTCAACCCGGAGCTGTGCCAGGAGGTCCGCGCCACCGTCGCCGCCTTCGAGGACGAGTTGGACACGGCCGTCAAGAAACTGGAAGGCGCTACGCCGCTTCCGCCGCCACCCCACGCCTTGGCCCCCGTCGGGATGAACCTGGCCGCGCCCGAAGCCGCCGCTCCGGTCGAGCCGCCGGCGGTCCCGGCAGCCAAGGAAGCCACGCCCGAACGCTGGCTCCTCTACACGCGGACGCTGGAAACCGGCACGAAGGCCGCACTGCCCCTCCCCGCGGGGGACAGCACCTGGCTCACGCCGACGATCGCCTCCGTGGACGAGTTGACGCTGACGAAGACCGGCGACATCGTCGCGGCGTCCTTCGCCGTCCACGCGCCGCACGCCGCTGCGTTTGGGCAGGCGGTGCGGCTGTTCGGCCTGCGCGGCAAGGACGTGCCCGTGCAACTCAACGGCACGTGGCCGGTCCTGGAGGCGACGGCGAGCCGGCTGACGCTGAACGTCACCCCGAGCGGGGTCGCCGTGCGGTCCGAGCCGTACCCCTTGTTCGGCGGTATCTGGTCCGTCGTCGAAACCGTCGCAGGGCTTGAGCCGGACGACCACCTCACGGTGCCGTACCTCAACGACGTCGAGCGGGTCGTGCTGCCGCTGGCCGAGACCTGGGTCGGAGTCGGTCCGTTCGCCCCCGAGTCGAAGCAACTGACCTGCAAGCCGCACGGACTGGCGGCGGGCGCGAAGCTGCGCGTGCTGCTGCGGACGAGCGCCCGCGTCTTGCACGATCGCGGGACGACGCGGAAGTTCGACGAGAACGACATCGCCGCCGCGACGTTCGCGGCCACGGTCATCGACGGCACGACGCTCCTGATGGATGCCTTGGAACCTGGCGAAGAGTTCCCGGACATCGTCGGCTACTCGTTCGTGCCCGCCGTGGAACTCGCGCCGACCTGGAACGCCCGGAACCGCGCGGCGTGGTTCCGCGAGCGGAAGCCGACGGCCGCGGAGTACCGCGACCTGGCCGCGGCGGCGGCGGAGTGGGCCGAGACGGCGCGAAACGACAACGAAGCGCGAGTTGCGTCGCCCTCGACGGCTGGCTACAAGGTCGTGTTCGACGCCCGCTGGGAGTCGGCCGACCCGCGGTACGCGGTGCCCCAGCCCGACCCGCACCCCGGCGTCCTGCCGACGCGGTTCCGCCCCCTGGGTGAGGTCGAGGTCGTCGGCGGGGACGAAGTCCTGCGGGCCGCGAAGGCTTACGAGGTCGCGGCCAAGCTCGTCGCGCGGCAGGAACTCCGCGGTGCCCTGGACCTGCTCGACGACGACGCCGCCGTGCAGGCTCGGGCGCAGGCCGCGAACCGGCTCGTCCACCGCTTCAGCGACCCCGCCGGCATGAAGCCCGACGACCACCCGGAGGCCCGCTACGTCCCGCTCGGCAAGGATCCGTCGGCGATCGCCTACGGCTGGCCGTTCTCGGCCCCGAGCACGCTTGTCGATACCCTGGCCCGGCAACCGCGCGCCTACGTCCGCCGGGCGGGCGGCCCGCTAACGGAGGTGGCCGTCGTGGTGCCCGGCGCGACCAAGCCGATGCTACCCGTGCCGCGGTTGCCCGAGCCGAATCTGCCCAAGACGCTGCCGGCCCGGCAGGAGTACGTCGTCGATGAGACGACGCCCGCGAAGGAACTCGGCCGCGTCAGGGTGAAGTTGCCGATCCGGCTCCCCGACGACTGGCTGACGGGGCGGCCCGAGGAGGTCGGCCGGTTCCAGATTTACCGCCGCGTCGGCGGCGGTCCCGAGATCCTCATCGCCGACCACCTGCGGCCGGACGTGTCGTACCTACACGCCGAGCAGACTGTCGTGCCGCGGCCGGTCCTCTTCACGGACGAGTTCGCCGTCGTCGATCGGGCGTTCGCCGACCGCGACCTCCAGGCCCTCCACGGCGGCGGGTCGTTCCCGACCGCGCGGTACCGCCTCCGGGTCGTCCCCGAGGGCGACGCTGGCGACAACCCGAGCGCCGGCGTGAGCGTCGCGTGGCCCGACCCCGTGCCGCTGTTCGTCCCGGCCCCCGCCGAGGCCCCCCGCACGCTCGCGCTCGCGGTCCCCGTGGCGAGCCTGATCGAGGGGGCCAAGTTCGCCTTCGAGTTGGTCGATCTCTCCGGGGCCTACCCGGTGTTGGCCCGCCGCGGCGACCTGGCCGACACCGCCGCCGATTTTGAACTCGGGCTCGACGACGAGGTGCTCAAGCAGACGGGCTACTACGCCGGCGACGACGCGGGGCCGCGGGCCGCCGCCGACTCCGACGGCTCGACGCTGACCCTGCGGGGCGTGCGGGCGGACGACGCCGCGGAGTCCGACCACGGCAAGGCCATCGCCTCGCCCGTCCCCGACAAGGGCCACGCTTGCCGGTTCACACTGCCGACGACCGCGATCGCCGTCGGCAACTCGTACCGCGTGTTCCTGCTCGCGAAGTCGCCCGCCGGGTCCGGCCCGCTGCGGCGGCTGCCGATCCTACTGCTCCGCGACTTCCCGACGGTGTGGGACGAGACCGTCCGCTACCAGGCCAAGGAGACGCTCGAACGCATCCCCGAGTCACACCTCGAGGCTGTCGCGGCCGCGCGGGCGGAACCGCTGGTGGTCGAGTTCTCGGCCGACGACCTGTACGCCGCGGGCCGCTCGGCCGTCCGCGCCGTGTGGCCTTCGGTCACGCGGCTCGACGGCGGCGTCGAACTCCAGTTCCGCGACTTCGACGACTCGTCGGTGCGGTCGCGGACCCTCGTCGAGGTGCTCGAGGCCGACCAGTTCGCCGTCGCCCGGCAGGACTTCCGCAACGAGGACGACTGGACCCCGCGGCCCGCCGACCGCGTCGAGTGGCACGCGACGCGGCACGCGGTCGGTGCCGTCGCCGCGCCGGGCCCGGCGACGTTGAATGTCGTCTACCTGTGGAAAAACACTGCCGCGGAAGGGCACGATCCCGAGGTGGACCGGCTCCGCTGGCTGCGGCTGGCCGGGGAGGCGTTGGGGGCGTTGGGGGCGTTGGGCGTCGCCCCGAGTTGGGACGACGTCGCCGGGGCGGTTCGTGAGGCCCAGGTCGCCCTGCTCGCCTTCGAGAAGTCGCCGCTGAACCTCAACCGGCCCGCCGTGCGGGGGCGGATCGAGCTGATCCGGTACGGCCTGCGGGCGCTGGTCGTCGGCACCAAGTTCGACGCCCCGTTGGCCCCGGTGGTCACGAACGACCCGGCCGCCGACGCGCTCGCGAAAGCGGCGTACGAGGCGGCCGTCGCGCCGGCCGCCGACGCGGCCCGCCAGTCGCTCCAGCGCGTGCTCGAACTGTTGACGACCGTCGAACAGGTCCCCGTGACGAGCCTGAGCAACGACGCGGGGGCGTCGGCGGCGTTCCTGGACCGGGACACCTCCCGCAAGCTCGCGGGCATCGTCCGCCGGCGGCTCGCCGTCGCCGACGAGGTGCTGTCGCTGGCGGCGGTCGCGGACGACCTGCCGGCGTTCGCCGGGGCCGTCGAGAGGCTGGCCCGCCAGGCGGCCTGGGAGCGAATCGTCGCCGACGCGGTGTCGCTGGAAGCGAAGCCCGACCGGCCGCTGGACACGCTACCCCGCACGAACGACCTCGCGAAGGCCGTGGACATCGAGTCGTGGACCCCGACGCGGGCCGCGGTGGCCGCCTTGCTGGAGTCGCTGCCGGCAGTCATCAACGACGCCGACCTCGGCCGGCTGGTGCCCCGCGCCGCCGGGCTGACGACACTACTGAAGGCGATGGACGGCGCGCTGGGGGCGGGCACCGTCCGCGCGATCCTGAAGCGGCCGCACCACGAACTGACCACGACCCGGACGGCCGCGGGCGAGGTGGTCGCCATGCCGGTGCCGCTGCGGAACTTCCTGCCGCCGGACGCGCGGCGGGCGAAGCCGGGCGAGGTGCCGCGGGACCCCGACGAGCGACTCGACCGCCTCGGCCTGCGCGTCGGCCGCGTCGCGACGCTCGACGCCAACGGCCTCGTCGCGGTCTGGACCACGCGCGGCGAGTCGGTCGAGAACACCCCGCTCCGCCGCGTCCAGCAGTTCGCCGTCGGCGCGGGTGCCCGCGGCATCGAGTTGGCCGAGACCGAGGACGGCCCGCGGGCGCTGGTCGGCTTCGCCGATCGGTTCGAGTTGTGGGACGCCGGGGCACCGACGCGGCTGCCGGCCGCAACCTACGCGGGGGCCGCGGCGGGCGTGTTCGCGCACACGCCGCGGGGGATGGAGGTGCTAACCCGCACAGCGGGGGCCGCGGGCGTCAGCCTCCGGTCGGTCGAATCGGCCACTCGCAAGCCGCAGGAATTCCAGGCCGCCGCCGGTGCCGCCCCGCTCGACGGGCCGGTCGCCTACCACGACGAAGCCCTGCTCGTCGCGGCCTGCCGCGGGGCGACGTTGACCGTGTGGCGCGACCTCGGGCGGCCGCTTAACGCAACCCCGATGGGACAAATCGCCTTTGGCGAGCCGATCGTCGCGATCAGGCCCGTCACGCTGCCCGCCGGGGACTGCTTCATCGTGGCCACGGCTCACTGGTTGTCCGTCGTCGATCCGCTCGCGGGAACGGAGTCGAAGGTCGCCGACGTTCTGGAAGTCATCGTCGAAATGGTCGTGGATCGACGCAAGTTGACGGCCGCGATCCGAACCGGGCATGACAAGATTTTCGTCATCGATCTGGTCACGTACGTTCGCGCTGAACTCATCGACGCGCCGAGTCCCGGCATGGCGACCCTGCACGGCCGCACGGGCGGCGAGGATCGTAGCTTCACCGTCGCCCCGGACGCCGCGGACAACGTGGCGCTGTTCCTCGGGACGGACAAAGTCCAAACCCTGCCCAAGCCGGCAGAACTGGGTGCCGCAGGCGTCAAGATTCTTGCCCTCTCGGCCGCGCTGCTGACCGCCCGGTCGGCCCGGTCCGCGCCGGACGTGATGAACCTGTTCCACCTCTGGGAGCGCATGGGCTTCGCCCTCGACGTGGCCGCCCGCAACGACGCGACTCGGCTACTCCCCTTCGCCGACCTGCGCGCCTTGGTCGCCAACGCCGTCGAAGCCATGCGAACCCGCCAGGCGGGCGACCACGCCTGCCGGGTCACGGTGCAAGGCGAGCCGCACTACGTCTACGTCGTCGAGGGCGAGGAGCCGGACGCGGAGTTCCGCGAGCAGGACCGCGTCGGCTTCGCCCACGTCAAGGTCGCCGTCGTCCCCGAGTCGTTCCTGAAGGCCTGCCTGGCGGACGACCCGGCCGCCGCGCAGGCGTGGCTCGGCTACCGCTCGATTGAGGTTCCCGAGGACGCCGCAATCCGCAGCGGCGAGTTGGCCCACCTCCGCCACCTGGCGCAACTCGTCGGCGTGCCGACGGCGGACCGCCTGGGCGCGCCCAAGGTCGCGCCCGCGGCGGGCCTCGACAACGGCACGGTGCGAGCCCAGCCGCGGGCCGAGCGGTTCGTCCGGGTGCCCGCGGCGGCGGGGCTGTCGCACTGGACCTGGACGCTCCCGGACCGCAAGGGCCACCGCATGATGGCGGCCGCCCGCCGCGTCTCCCGGTACGAGCCGCTGCTGCGGTGGTGGCTCAACCTCCACACCCGCTTCGACCTGCCCTACGAGAAACTGCCGGACGGCACGCAACCGCCGGGCTGGCGGATGGTGACGCTCGACCCGGTCCACGACCCGCGGGCCGGCGACGGGCCGCAGCCGCTCATGGTGTACCAGTACCCGAGCGCCCGGCGGCCTCAGTTCAGTTACCAGATCCCGCTGGACGGCATGCGCTCGACGTACAACCAGATCTCCCGCGTCCGCACCGGTTGGCACGGCGTCGAACTGTCGTTCCGGTACGACCTGCCGCAGCAAGCCGACGGCACCCAGCCGACGCTGCAAAAACTGCTCGACGCGACGACGACCGCCGCGACGACGGGCGTGCCGACGCGGACGACCACGACCGTCCCGCTCGGCCCCGAACTCGACGTGCGGCTGTTCCGCCACGAGCGGATGCTCCGGTTGCCCGAGCTGCCGTTCTTTTACCGCTACCGGCTCGACGTACGGTCGGCCTACAAGTCGCGGTTGCTGGAGCACGACCGGGCGACCGCGGCCGACCTGCTGCCGGACGACGTGAACCACTCGCCCCCGGCCCGCCGCCTGCCCGCCTGCCTGGGGCTAAACGCCTTCAAGCTGGAGCCGATGACGGCGACGGGCGTGCTGCCCGAGGGCCAGCCGGCCGACCTGACTCAGGTCCGGTTGCCCGCGTCCGCAGCCGAGGTGTCGGCGCTCGAACCGCGCGAGCTGCGGGTCCGAGCGACGCCGGAGGACGAGTGGGTCCGCAAGGCGGTCGAGCAAGTCGGAGCCGGTCTGGTGACCGTCACCGCGGCGTTCACGGTGCAGCCGGCAAGCGGTTGGCAGTTCGAGTTGGAGTCCGGGTCGGGCTTCGAGGCGACGTTCTTCGTCTCGGCGAACCGCGACCACCTGACCCGCGAGGAAACGGCGTCCGAGCCTGAGCCGATCGCGATGACGCCCAAAGGCGGCGTGGAGATCCCGGCCCGCGACCTGCCGGACTTCGTCATGGGCTACTCGCTGTTCAGCAGGCAGAGTGAGGGCGGCGGGCCGCTGCCGAGCCTGGGCGACCTGTTCTCCGCGGTCGGGTCGATCCAGATGCCGTGGTCGCCGGACTTCAAGGCGCCCGACGGCGTGGCCAAGGACAGGCCATTCGTCTCGCTGGCCACCGGCCTGACGTTCGCCCTGCCCGACACGCCGGTGGTGATGGGCACCCGCGCCGGCTCGGTGCCACTGGAACGCATCACCATCAATGTCGCGGGCGGCCCCTACTGGCGGCTGCGGTTCCGGGTCATCAACGACCGCGGCCTCACCCTCGTCCGCCGCGAAACGCTGTCCGTGCAGGGCCGCCGCGACGGCCGCCTGACCCGCGCAACCGCGGCGACGTAGCCCACAGGATCGACTTCCCGACGGCCCCCGAATCTACTAGTGGAGGCTCCGACATGGCGACGGATTTGGCGACGCGGTCCGCGTACTCGTGGCCAGCGACCGGCCCGAACTACGTTCTGGTGCAACTGGATTTCTCCGACGCATCGACGAACTCGGGGAGCTTGTTTTCGTGTCAACTCTCCATCAACGACAATTCGGACGCCGACAGTTGGCGAACGAGCGAGTTCGCCACGCGGATCGGCACGGGCAACGGGGTCGGCGTCGTCGGGTCGATTTGCCTTCCTCGCATCCCTGTCGATCCCCAGCCGTTCCAGACGCTGGTGAATTTGTCGCTGTTCGGGCTTAACTCGATGGTCACGCACTCTAACGGGCTGCCCTACAGCATCAACGTCGTCGCGCGGTGCAAATCGACGGAGCGGATGGCCGACCCCGCGAGACCGAACCAGACCAGGGTTTGGTTGGCCAAGGCGGACATCATCTCCGGCGGTCTCGTTTTCCTCGACGGCAGCATTCTGTCGATACCGTTCATTCAGCGGGTCTGGCCGACCCACGATACTGAGCCGTTCCGCGGCATCTTCTTTACGGGCAGCGAGCTGCAAATCGAAGTCGGCACCGCGAACGCGATCCGTCGCTTTCGGCTCCTCGGCGTCGATCGCAACGGTAACGGCCGTGTGAAGCAAGCGGTCTGGGAGCACATCAAAAGCCGAACGGTTCTCAGCGAGCTTGCCGGCGAAGTCGTTAGGTCGAACGGCGACATCTCCAGCGATCTGCGCACGCCGCAGCCGCCAGCCGAGCGAATGGATAAGACCTTCACCGATTTCGCGGCGCTGTGCAAGGCGGTCAACGTCGCCGTCACCCGGCCTCCGGGCGAGGCGGGCGGGTCGCCGATCGTCTGCGTCTCCGACATGGATACGGCGACCTCGACGGCAAGGGAGTTCGCCCGGATCGACTGGACCGTCGCCTTCGACACCACGGCCGGGTTCGCGGAGCGGACGCTGTGGCAGCCGCGGACGCTGAAGACCGATGCGGGCGACTTCGTCCTGAGCGACGCCGACGAGGTCGAGGCCGTGCTGCAAGGTGCCGCCGTGCGGCTCGCAGCGGCCGACGCCACGCTGACGTGGGGCACGGCCGGCGTCGTCGTCCCCGACCTGAAGGCGACCCGGTTCGTCGGCACGTCCGACCAGGCCGGCCCGGCCGAGCCGCGGCACCTCTGGTTCCAGGCGACGGCCGACGCCACAGTCTTCCCGCAGGCCCCGGCCGTGTGGGCGCACGTGGCCGCGGCGGCGGCCCCGGCCGACCCGCCGCGGGACGCCCTCGCCGAGAGCCGGCTGACCGGGCCGTTCCGCTTCGCCTCCGGGCCGGCCGGGGCCGCGTGGACGACGACGGTCGCTCCGGCGGCCGACCCCGGCACGGCCGCCCGCGTCACGCTGGGCTTGGCCGCGGCGGGCGGCAAGGCCGTGCTGACGTTCGCGCGGCCGAACGTCGCGGTCGAGTCGCCGGCGATCGCCTTCTACGTCGAGCCGCTCAACGACCCCAAGTCGGTGCCCAACGAGCGCGGGCCTCACCTGGCGGCCCACAACCGCACGGACCGCCTGCTGTTCGTCCGCCGCCCCGAACAGGACGCCGAGCAGCCCAAACCGGACGCCAAGCGGCCCGCGGCCCCGGCCGCGAGCCGGCCCAAGCCGCACCTGATCTGCGAGTACGACGCGGGGTCCAACAGCTACTTGGCCCGGCACGCCACGGCCGTCGAGCTGTACCTGCCCGCCGAACACGCCCTGATCGACCCCGTCTCGGTCACGCGGGGCAACCTCGTCGCCCGGCAGACGGTGGCCTTCCCGCTGGTCGAAATCCCGGCAGACCCCGGCGTCCGCTTCGTCCAGATCCGCCACACAATGGGGACCGAGGCGAAGACCAAGAACACCGTCGTCGAAAGCGCGATCGACCTGACCGGCGCGTTCGACGACTTCTTCCCCGCCGAACCTACGTTCTTCACGGGCTTCTTCCTCCAGTTGTCGCCGCCGGACGCCTCGGGCCGCCCGGCCGTGGTCGCGCGGGTCCGGTCGCATGCCGGCGGGGCGGCCGCGCTGACCGTGACGGTCGATCCCGGCCCGCACCTCGGCGGGCTGACGACGGAAGTCGCCTACGCCCTGGCGGTCGGGCCGACGCGACTGGCCCTGCCGCGGGACGTGAACCACGGCCTCGTCCGCGTCGCCGTGTCCCGGTTCGGGTTCGCGGCCCCGACCGCGGGCGTGCCGGCGCTGACCTTCGAGTCGGTGTCGGCCCGCGGCGACGACGCCCAATCCGTCTTCGCCCTGCACCCGTGGACGGAGTGGGGGGCGAAGGCCGGTGCCCCGACGACGACCGGCCGCGCCGCGCTGCACCACCGCAACCTGATCCAGGAGCACGCCGAGTTCGAGTCGTCGTTCGAGGACCGCTTCCCGCCGGAAGGGCCGGCCCCCGACCCGGCGACGGGGCGGGTGCCCAACCCACTGATGCCCCTGGGCGACTTCGTGCGGGCCGTCCGCGACCGCTACACCGAGGCGTCCGGGAACTTGCTCGACGGCACCGAGGCGTCCAGGGCTGTGCGGAACTGGCTGCCGCACACGACGGCGACATCCGAGGCCGCCGTCACCTTCGACCCGTCGGCCGAGTTGCCGGTGACGACGTTCGCGGACCC
>JANXTD010000477.1 GCA_025352585.1 Fimbriiglobus sp. | reverse complement strand
CGGCCGGACGCGGCGACGGGCCACTCGACGCGGGCGTTCGGCCCCGCTGGGGCGAAGGCCACCGGCACGGTCGCCGCGGTGCCGCCGTCGGGCTGCCAGGTCGCCGTGACCGTCTCGGCCCGGCGGTTCAGGTGCAAGTCGAGCGTGGCGTGGCTGTGCTGGAGTGCCCGCGCGGCGGTCGGCGGGCCGGCGAGGCGTTGCGGCGGCACCGTGAGTTTCGCGTAATCCGGCGGGTGCAGGGTCAGTGTGGTCGTCGGCAGGACTTCGGTCGGTTCGACGACGCGGACGGCGTGCGACTCGCCATCGACGGTTCCGACGCGGAAGCGGTAGCGGAAGCCGGTTTCGACGCGCTCGAGGGTGTGCGTGAAGGCCGCGGCGTCGTCGGAGGTCAGCGGCACGGTTGTCGGAGGCCCGGCGGGGAAAGTCAGCGTCAACTCGGCGTCGCGCGGCAGGTCGCCGTCGGCGGTGCGGTCGAGGTACGCCGCCAGGGTAACGCCGTCGCCGCGGCCGACGGTCACGTCCCCCGTCGGCGTGACGACGCGGTAACTGATCGCGGGGGTCGGGCCGTGCGACCAGGGGGCGAGCAGCCGGCGGACCCGCGCCCCGGACGACGGCACGAAGGCCAGCGACAGCGCCAGCAGCCCGCACGCCACGAGCGCGGAGCCGCCGACGGCGCGTGACGGCCAGCGCGACCCGCCGGGCCGGTAGCGCCACAGCCCGGCCAGCGGTGCCAGCAGCGTGGCCAGCGTGATCGCGCGGCCGCCGCGCGGCAGGTCAAAAGCTGCGTCGAAGCGTACGGCGACGGCCACGAACGCCAGCCAGACGACGGCCAGCAGCACGAGGACGCCGGCGCGGCCCGGTTGCGGCGGAGACTCCATGACCCCATTAGACTATCAATGCGCCCACCCCGCAAGTGTCACCGCAACCCCGGAGCCGTCATGGTCACGCCCGAACGCCTCGACGCCCTGCAACGCGGCTTCGCCCGCCTGCTCGATTCGCACGGCGTTGAGGCGGTAAACGCCTACCCACTTTTCGACCGGCTGGTGACCGCCCACGAGGAGCCGCACCGGCACTACCACACGCTCGAACACGTCGGCGAGGTGTTGCGCGTGGCCGGCCGGCTGGCGACGACTTCGCCGGGCACGGTCGCGCTGGCGGCCTGGTTCCACGACGCCGTTTACGACCCGACCCGGCGCGACAACGAGGAGCGCAGTGCCGAGCTGGCCGCGCGCGAGTTGACCGCGCTGGGCCTCGATTCGGCGACTGTCACTGCGGTGGCGACGCTGGTCCGGGCGACGGCGCACCTGGGCGACGGCGAACCGCCGGCCGACGCCGACGCGCGGGCGCTGCTCGACGCCGACCTGGCGATCCTCGGCGCGGCCCCGGTGCGTTACGAGCGCTACGCGCGCGACATTCGCCGCGAGTACGCCCACGTTTCCGACGGCGACTATGCCCGCGGCCGGGTGGCCGTGCTGGAGCGCTTCCTGGCGCGGCCGTGGCTGTACTTCGACGCCCGGATGGTCCTCGAAGGCGACGGCCCGGCTCGCGCCAACCTGGCAGCCGAGTGTGACCGGCTGGCGGCGGAAATCGCTGCCGAATCGGCAGGGTGACGGGCCGAATTCGCTGGGTATGCGACTTGCATCAACGCAAGGCGCACTTGAACTTCCGCCGGTCGCGGCGAACGATTCATCGACCCAGGGAGTCAATCGTCATGGACTTGAACCGCTTCACCGAGAAGGCCCGCGACGTGGTCGCCGCGTCGCAGAAAATCGCCTCGCGCCTCAACAACCAGCAAATCGACCTCGAACACCTGCTCAGCGCGATGCTCGACCAAGACCGCGGCCTCGCGCCCATCGTCTTAGCGAAGGCCGGCGTGCCGGTCGATCCGCTGCGGGTCAAGGTGCAGGTCGAACTCGAACGCTTGCCGAAGGTCACGGGGCCGAGCGGGGCGACCGACAACCAGTACCCCAGCGGCCGGCTCACGAAACTGCTCGCCACGGCGGAGGACGAGGCCAAGGGGCTGAAGGACGAGTACGTCTCCGTCGAACATTTGTTGCTGGCGATGCTGCCGGACCGCGGGGCGGCGGGGACCGCGCTCAAGGACTTGGGGCTGACCCGCAACCGCGTGCTCACGGCGTTGCAAGAGGTGCGCGGCAAGACCCGCGTGACGACGCAGAACCCCGAGGAGACCTACCAGGCCCTCGAGAAGTACGGCCGCGACCTGACGCAGGCGGCCCGCGACGGCAAGCTCGACCCGGTCATCGGCCGCGACGAGGAGATTCGCCGGGTCGTCCAGATCTTGAGCCGGCGCACCAAGAACAACCCCGTGCTGATCGGCGAGCCGGGCGTCGGCAAGACGGCCATTGCCGAGGGCTTGGCCCAGCGCATCGTCCGCGGCGACGTGCCGGAGGGGCTCAAAGACAAGCGCATCGTGTCGCTCGACATGGGGGCGCTCATCGCGGGTGCGAAGTACCGCGGCGAGTTCGAGGAGCGGCTCAAAGCCGTGCTCAACGAGGTGAAGACTTCCGAAGGCCGCGTGATTTTATTCATCGACGAGTTGCACACGGTCGTCGGCGCGGGCAAGGCCGAGGGGGCGATGGACGCGGGCAACTTGCTCAAGCCGATGCTCGCGCGCGGCGAACTGCACTGCATCGGGGCGACGACCCTCGACGAGTACCGCAAGCACATCGAAAAAGACGCCGCGCTCGAGCGCCGCTTCCAGCAGGTGCTCGTCGATCAGCCGACGGTCGAGGACACCATCTCGATTTTGCGCGGCCTCAAGGACCGCTACGAGACGCACCACGGCGTCCGTATCAAGGACGCCGCTTTGGTCGCCGCGGCGGTGCTGTCGAACCGCTACATCGCCGACCGCTTCTTGCCCGACAAGGCGATCGACCTGATGGACGAGGCGGCGGCGAAGTTGCGCACCGAGATCGACTCGATGCCGACGGAGCTCGACGAGATTCTGCGCCGCGTCATGCAACTCGAAATCGAGCGCGAGGCGTTGAAGAAGGAGACCGACGCCGCGTCGCGGGACCGGCTCGAACGCATCGAGAAGGAGTTGGCGAACATCAAGGCCGACGCCGACAGCCTCAAGGGGACGTGGCAGGCCGAGAAGGCGGCGGTCCAAAAAGTCAGGGCGGTGCGCGAGCAGATCGAAGAGGCGAAGCGGCAAGTCGAACTCGCCGAGCGCGACTACGACCTGAACCGCGCCGCCGAGTTGAAGTACGGCCAACTGCCGGAGTTGCAGAAGCAACTCGCCGCCGTCGAGGCCGAGTTCGCGCTGCCGACTAACGGCCCGCG
>JANXTD010000873.1 GCA_025352585.1 Fimbriiglobus sp. | reverse complement strand
CAACTGCCTGCATAGATCACGGGCGTGCGACCCTCGCTCGCGCGTCGGGCTAACAAGACTCGCCAGCGGCGGAGCCGCGGAACCGCACGACGCGGGGTGGCGACGGCTTCGTCCTCCCCCGCCGCGTTGTTCACAGGGATTTGCTCCCCTCGCTCGCGCGTCGGGCTAACAAGACTCGCGGTCGCCGCGCGCGAAAAAGCCCCGGCGAAACGCCGAGGCTAAGAAGGTCACTCACCCCAACAGCGTATCAGTACGCCAGGCTGAACTGGATAAACAGGCCCTCGACCGAGAGGTTGCCGCTTGGGGCCGTGAACGCGCCCTGGGCCACGTCGCTCGCCAGGCGGACGCGGTCGGTCAGGCCGAACCAGTGCGTCACCTCGTAGCCGGCCCGGAGTGTGACCGTGCGGTACTGCCAGCCGGCCCCGATCGCCAGCCCCGCCGTCGGCACGACCTTGCGCAGCGTCTGCGTCAGGTCGGCGGAGACGGTGCGGCCGCCGTCGTTGGCGTCGCGGTAAAAGTTGTCCGCCGGGCCGCTGAGCAGTGCCCCCGTGGCACGGCCGTAGACGTGGAAGCCGTGCCGCGCCGCGAACACGCCCTCGGCCCCGACGACCGGGCCGACGCCGCGGAAGCGCGTGGCGGTCGCCACGACGGCCTGGCGGGCGTCGAGGCCGTCGTAGGTCGCGCCGAACTCCTGGCCGATGTCGGCGAGCCGCACGCCGCCGAAGCCGCGCACCGCGACGTGCTCGTCCAGCGCGTAGCGCCTGCCGACCACGATGTCGTAGAGGTTGTAGTCGAGTTTCGCCCCGGCGGTCGCGCTCAGGGCGGAGTCGGTCAGCCCCGGACGGGTGAGCGTCGGCAGGACGAGTTGCCCCGGCCCGGCCGCGACCGACTCGCCGCCGGACGCCTTGAGCCGCGTGTAGACGAACGACGCCTCCAACCGGCTCTCCTCGAAGCGGTAGCCGGCCTCGACGCGCAGGCCGCTGCCGAGGTCGTAGCGCATCGCCGCGATCGGGCCTTCCGTCGCCAGCCCCGTCGTGCGGTTGGTGATCGCGTAGTCGAGGCCGTCGGCGCGGGGGCGTTGCAGCAGGTACTCGACGCCGGCGAACAGCCCGCCCTCGGCCGGCGCGGCCGGCGTGAGGTGCCCCGGCGTGTGGCTGTCGTGGTGCCGCTCCGGCGGGATCAGGTCGGCGAACCCCGGCGGCGTCAAGTCCTTCAGGGGGGCCTCCGCCGGCGCGGCCAGCGACCCCGGCAGGACCGCCGGTAGCACGACCGTCGGCGGCTCCGCGGCGTTCAGCGGGGCGGCGCAGGCGAGCAGCGTCGCGGCCCAGGCGAGTCGTCTTGTTCCCACGGCGCGTCTCCCCGAGCGGGTCCGAACATTCGCGCCGTCGATACCCCGCCCCCCCGACCCCGGCAAGCCCGACCCGACCCCACGCCACTTAGCCGTTGCACTCGGCCGCGTCTCCGCCGATAATCGCGTCCCCCGCCTCGCCGCCCCTCCCGGAGCCTCCCCCATGTCGCGCCGCCTCTGGTTACTCCTCCCGCTCCTCGCCGCCGGGGCAGTCGCCGTCGCCAAGGACCCGCCCCCGCCGGCCGCCGCCTCGCCGCGCGCGGTCACCTGGACCAAGACGGTGCTCGACGCGAAGTTCCGCAGCGAGGGTGTTGCGGTCGCGGACGTGAACGGCGACGGCAAGCTCGACGTGCTCACCGGCGAGCACTGGTACGAGGCCCCCAACTGGACCCCGCACGAGATGCAGCCGCCCAAGGACCACGGCACCGGCGAAGGCGGCTACTCCCGCGTCTTCGCCGCCTGGGCCGGCGACTTCAACGGCGACGGCCTGCCCGACCTCGTCACCATCGGCTTCCCCGGCGAGCCGTGCCACTGGATGGAGAACCCCGGCACCAAGGGCGGCCCCTGGCGCAAGCACGAGATCTGGCACAGCGCCTGCAACGAGACGCCTTGCTACGTCGACTTGCTCGGCACCGGGCAAAAGGTGCTGCTGATGGCGACGCAGCCGAAGGGGGCGAAGCCGGACGGCAACCAGGGCCAGATGGCCTACTTCACCCCGGTGAAGGGCGATCCCTACGCCCTCTGGACTTTGCACCCGATCAGCCCCGCCACCGCCGAACCCGGCAAGGGCGCGCCCGGCACGCAGCGCTACAGCCACGGCCTCGGCGCGGGGGACATTAACGGCGACGGCAAGCTCGACGTGATCACCACCGGCGGCTGGTGGGAGCAGCCGGCGTCCGGCGGCGGTGAGGATCCCTGGAAGTTCCACCCGGCGAGCCTCGGCCCGGACGCCGCCGACCTGTTCGCCCACGACTTCGACGGCGACGGCAAGGCCGACGTGATCAGTACGTCCGCCCACAAGTTCGGCATCGCCTGGTTCAAGCAGCGGGCCGCCGGTAAAGACGGTGACAAGGGCGACCCGACCTTCACGAAGAACGACCTGTTCCCGACGCTGACCAGTGAGACGCACGCCGCGTGGTTCACTGACATCGACGGCGACGGCCAGAAGGACCTCGTGACCGGCAAGCGCTGGTGGAGCCACGGCCGCAGCGAACCCGGCTCGTCGTGGCCGGCGCGCATCTACTGGATCAAGATGGTGAAGGAGAAGGACGGCCTGACCAGTTTCACGCCGCACCTGATCGACGACGACTCCGGCGTCGGCACGCAGTTCGAGGTGATCGACCTCAACGGCGACGGCCTGCCCGACATCGTGGCGTCGAACAAGAAGGGCGTGCATGTGATCATGCAGGGCCGCAAGTAGCCGTGCCGCGGCGAGCGGGGGACGAAAGTCCCCCGCGTCAGCCCCACGCGAACGACTTCAGCCGACGCGGGGATTCCTCGGGGGACTTTCCTCCCCCGCTCGCCGGGACACGCCGCGCGCCTAGAACGGTGGGGTCGCCCGACCCCCGAGAGCCACGATGAGCAAGCCCTGGACTTACGAGCGCGCCGGCCTCGACCTCGCGAAGTACGCCGCGACGATGGCCGGCATCCAGCCGCTGCTCGCCCGCACCTGGGACGCGTCCCGCGTCGTCCCGCCGCCGTTCCCCCCGCGCGAGGGCGGCAAAGGCTCCGGCGGGTTCGCGTCGCTCTTCGACTTCAACCCCGACGGCCGCTACACCCACCCGATCCTCGTCACCTGCACCGACGGCGTCGGCTCGAAGCTCAAGCTCGCCCGGCAGGCCAACAAGTTCGACACCGTCGGCATCGACCTCGTCGCGATGTCGGTCAACGACCTGATCTGCACCGGCGGCGAGCCGCTGGTGTTCCTCGACTACATCGCCATGCCGGCCGACGACCCCGAGTTGACGCGGCAACTCGTGCTGGGCATCAGCGAAGGGTGCCTGCAAGCCGGCTGCTCGCTCGTCGGCGGCGAGACGGCGATCCTGCCGGACTTCTACGCCCCCGGTGATTTTGACCTCGCCGGCTTCGCCACAGGTGTCGTCGAGAAAGCCCGCGTCATCGACGGCCGGCGCATCCGGCCGGGGGACGTGCTCGTCGGCCTGCCGTCGAGTGGCGTCCACTCCAACGGCTACAGCCTGGTGCGCAAGATCGTCGAGTCGGCCGGGTTGACCGTGGCCGACGCCGTGCCCGAACTCGGCGGCACCCTCGGCGAAGTGCTGCTGACGCCGACGGCGATCTACGTCAAGGTGGTCCGCGCGATCCTCGACGCCTGCGGCGACGGCGTCACGGGCCTGGCGAACGTCACCGGCGGCGGACTGCCGGACAACGTCGCCCGCGTGCTGCCGCCGGATTGCCACGCCCACATCCGCCGGCCGGCGGAACCCCCCGTCTTCGCCTGGCTCCAACGCTTGGGCAACGTCGCCGACGCCGAGATGGACCGCGTGTTCAACCGGGGCACCGGCTTCGTCGTCGTCTGCCGGCCGGCCGCCGTCGACGCGGTGCTGCAGCACGGCGGGGCCGTGATCGGCGAGG
>JANXTD010000450.1 GCA_025352585.1 Fimbriiglobus sp. | reverse complement strand
GCGGCTCGAAGCCTTGGGGCGGGACTTACGCGACCTCGGTAAGGTCCGCCTCGCCACGATCGGCCCGAAGACAGCGGAGGCGTTACGCGAGTACCGCCTGACGCCCGATCTCGTGCCGACGGCGTCGGTCCGCTCCGAGGGCTTCGTCGAGAGTCTCACGCCCCACGTCCGCGGCCAGCGTCTGCTCCTCGCGCGGGCCGAGCAGGGCCGCGAGCAGTTGCGCACCGGGCTGGCGGCAATTGCGGGTGTCGAGCAGGTGAGCGTCTACACGCAGGTGAACGTCCTCGACCCGGCGTCTGCCCCGATGGACGCCCTGCGCCGCGGCGAAGTCAGCTTCGTCCCGCTGAGCAGTGCGAACATCGCCCGCAGTCTCCTGGCGGCGATGGACGCGACCATTTTGGGGCGCATCGAGCGCGGCGAGACGCAACTCATCGCGATTAGTCCCGAGACGGCGGCGGTCGCGGAAGCGTTGGGCGTCCGCGTCGCGGGGACGGCGACGACGCACACGGGCGACGGGCTGATCGAGGAGATGGTTCGCGTGGCGCGGGCGAAAGCTTAGGGCCGCGACTAGCCGACTAGCAGCAACCCCAGGGCGACGCCGATCGCGACGATGCCGAGGATGGCGGCACCGATAATCAAGCCACACATGGGGGACTGCTTTCCGAAGGGAGTCGCGGCAGCCGGACTCGCTACTTGAGTTCCTTCATCGCGTTGAATCCGAGGAAGCCGACGACGCCGCTGGCCAGGATGCCGAGGATGTCGGGGACCAGGAACGGGCCGCCGTTGGCGATGCCGCCGCCGAACGGGACGCCGGCGGCCAGGTCGAGCAGGAACAGCAGCCCCATGAGTCCGGCGACGCCGAGCGCCCCGTAGCAAAGGTACTTTTCCATTCCCGAGCCTTTCGCAGTCGCAAGTGTCGTCACGGCGGGCACCCCTTCCGGGCCGCGGGGCGGCGGAGTTTGACATAACGTAGCAAATGCCACCTTCCACGCAACCGGCCGCGTCGGGAGTTTCGCGTTCCCCCGCCGGCGCGCCCACTACACCCGGCAAATCGGGCGCAGGCCAGCGCGGTCAGGCGACCACGCCCAACTCCCGGCCGGCCGACCGGAAGGCGTCGATGGCGTGATCGACCTGCGCGGCGGTGTGGGCCGCCGACACCTGGATGCGGATGCGGGCCTGGCCCTGTGGCACCACGGGGAAGCTGAAGCCGACGACGTAGACGCCCGCGGCGAGCAGCAACTCCGACATCTTCGCGGCGACCGTGGCGTCGCCGAGCATCACCGGCAGGATCGGCGTCGGCCCCGGTTTGACGGTGAACCCGGCCGCCTCCAGCCCCGCCCGCAGCCGCGCCGTCTTCGCCTTCAGGGTCGCCCGCAAGTCGGTCGCCCCATCGACGAGTTCGAGGGCTTTCATCCCGGCTGCGACGAGACTCGGCGGCACGGAATTCGAGAACAGGTACGGCCGCGAGCGGTTCCGCAGCCACTCGACGACCTCCGCCGACGCGACCGTGAAGCCGCCGGCCCCGCCGCCGAGGGTCTTGCCGAGCGTGCCGGTGATGATGTCGATGCGGTCGAGGCAGCCGGCCACCTCGGCGGCCCCGCGGCCGGTCGCGCCGAGGTGCCCCGTGGCGTGGCAGTCGTCGATGCCGACGATGGCGTCGAACTCGTCGGCCAGCTCGCAGATGTCGGCCAGCCGGGCAATGTCGCCGTCCATGCTAAACACGGAGTCGGTGAAGATCATCTTGAAGCGGCAGCCCTTCGCCTCGACGAGTTTGGCCCGCAGGTCATTCATGTCGTTGTGGGCGTAGCGTAGCCGCTTCGCCTTACAGAGCCGCACGCCGTCGATGATGCTGGCGTGGTTCAGGGCGTCCGAAAGGACCGCGTCGTTCTCACCCAGCAGCGGCTCGAACAGCCCGCCGTTGGCGTCGAAACAGGCGATGTACAGGATCGCGTCGGCCTTGCGGAAGAAGCGGGCGACCTGCGCCTCGGCTTGCTTGTGGATCGACTGCGTGCCGCAAATGAACCGCACGCTCGACAGCCCGTAACCCCACGTCTTCAGACCCTCCTCGGCCGCCGCGACGACTTCGGGGTGGTTCGACAGGCCGAGGTAGTTGTTCGCGCAGAAGTTGACGACCGCGCGGCCGTTGACCGTGATCTCGGCGTCCTGCGGCGTGGCGATGGAGCGCTCGGACTTCAACAGCCCCTGCGTCTTGAGGCCGGCGAGTTGTTCTTGGAGATGCTTGTTCAGGCCGGCGGCGGGCATGTCTTTCTCGGGTGTTGGGTATCGGGTGTGGGGTATAGTCAAACGGAGACGGCCGTCGCGGGCGGTTTGACTTTCGGCTTACGCCATGAGTTGACGGCTTTGAACAGCATTGGCAGGACGGAGACGGCGATGATCACGATGGCGATCTTGTCGATGTGCTTGGCGATCGTGAAGTTCGGGCCGAAGACCGGCTTCAACACGGGGTCGATGAGGTCGATCAGGAAGTAGCCGAAGAGGACCATGCTCGTGACCCAGAGAATCCCGCCGACGACGTTGTAGGCCAGGAAGGTGCGGTAGTTCATCTTGCCGGCCCCGGCGACGACCGGCGCGAAGGTCCGCACGATCGGCACGAAGCGCGCGAGGATCACCGTCTTACCGCCGTGCCGGTCGTAGAAGTCCTTCGCACTCTGGATGTAGGACTGCCGGAAAATCCGCCCGTCGGGTCGCGAGAAGATGCGCGGCCCCGCCTTGGCCCCGATCCAGTAGCCGACGCTGTCGCCGACGATCGCCGACACGCACAGGGTACCGATGAGGATGGGCAGGTTCCAGCCGCTCTGGCCGGCGACGAAGCCGGTTACGACCAGCAGCGAGTCGCCCGGCAGCAGGAAGCCGACGAGCAGGCCGGTCTCGGTGAAGACGATCGCGTTGAGCACTACGATCGCCGCCCAGAACATCTCCGGGCGGCTGAGCACGTCGCGCCACACGTCGGGGTTGAGGAAGCCGAGCGGGTGGTCGAGGTCGAAGACGGTGCGCACGATGACGCCGACTTGTGCGAGCAGATCGTCCATGCCGGGGCATCTCTCCAAAGCGACGGGAACACGTCCAGGATACGGACGCCGGTTGGCACGGCGACGGCCGCGCCCGTAGAACAGCGGACACTTCCCCCCTTCCCGGAGTGAACCGATGCCCCTGGCGAAAATTCGACGACCCGACGGCCGCGTGGCCGTGGTCCGCTTGCACGACGGCCACGCCCACGAGGTGGACCTCGCCGCCGGCCGGTTCGCGACGCTCGCCGACCTGCTTCACGCCCCCGACCCGGCCGGCACCGCCGCGGCGTTGAGCGCGAAGGCCGTCGCCGAGCCGGTCGCCGGGCTGATGTTTTTGCACCCCGTTGATCGCCAGGAAGTCTGGGCGGCCGGCGTGACCTACAAGCGCAGCAAGGTCGCCCGCGAGGAGGAGTCGGCGGGGGCGGCGCAGTTCTACGACAAGGTTTACACCGCCGCGCGGCCGGAACTCTTCCTCAAGGCGACGCCGAGCCGGGTCGCGTCGCCCGGCGAGCCGATCCGCGTGCGGGCCGACAGCAAGTGGAGCGTGCCCGAACCCGAGTTCACGCTGGTGATCTCGCCCGCCGGCAAAATCGTCGGCTACACCGTCGGGAACGACGTGAGTTCGCGCGACATCGAGGGGGAGAACCCGCTGTACTTGCCGCAGGCGAAAATCTACCGCGGCTCGTGCGCCATCGGCCCCGCCGTGACGCTCGTCGGCGAACTGCCGCCGCTCGACGGGATCACGATCCGCCTCGTCATCCGCCGCGCCGGCCGCGTCGGCTTTGAGGGCACGACGACGCTGGCCCAACTGACGCGGACGCCGGAAAGCCTGGCGGAGTGGCTGTTCAAGGAGAACGAGTTCCCCGACGGGGCGCTCCTGCTGACCGGCACCGGGATCGTCCCGCCGGACGACTTCACGCTGAGCCGCGGCGACGTGGTCGAGATCACCATCGACGGCGTCGGCACGCTGACGAACCCGGTGGCGTGACGACGGCGAGCGCCCGGAACCCCCGGTCACGCGGACGTTCCGCCGGGACGTGGTGACCGCAGCGGGGCGAGGTTCGCCAGGAATTGCGCCGTGCAGCCGCCCCAGGTGTACTTCGCCGCCTCGGCCAGGCAGTCGCCGCGTCGCCCCGTCGCCAACGCCCCCGCGACGGCCGCCGCCAAGTCGGCGTGCAGGCAGCCGAGTTCGGGGCGCGTGACGATGTCGATCGGCCCCGTCACCGGGTAGGCCGCGACCGGCAGGCCGCTCGCCAGCGCCTCGACAACGACGAGGCCGAAGGTGTCGGTGCGTGAGGGGAAGACGAAGACGTCGGCCGCCGCATAGCACGCCCCCAACTCGTCGCCCTTGCGGTAGCCGAGGAACTTCGCGGCGGGGTAGCGGCGTTCGAGGTCGGCGCGGGCGGGGCCGTCGCCGACGACGACCTTCGTCCCCGTCGTCGCCAACTTCAGGAAGTCTTCGATCCCCTTCTCCGCCGACACCCGGCCCACATAAAGTTGCACCGGCCGCGGGTCCGGCGACTCGACCCGGTCGCGCGGGTGGAAGGTCGCCGCCTCGACGCCGCGCGACCAGCGGCGGATCGGCACCGTGAACCCTCGCGCGACCAACTCGGCTTCGAGGCTCGGCGTGGCGACCATCATCGCCGCCGCGGCGTTGTGGAAGCGCCGCAGCGCCGCGTAGCCCCACGACTCCGGGACGCGGGCAAGCTCCCGCAGGTACTCGGGGTAGCGCGTGTGGTACGCCGTCGTGAAGGCCCAGCCGCGGCGCAGGCAGTAGCGGCGGACGGTCAGGCCGAGCGGGCCTTCGGTCGAGACGTGGACGTGGTCGGGCCGGAACTCGCGCACCCGCCGCTCGACGTGCCGCGGCATCGCCAGCGCCAGGCGGATTTCAGGGTAGAACGGCACGCCGACTTGGCGGTACGCCGACGGCTCGACCACTTCAACCGTGTGGCCCAACTCGCGCAGCGTCCGCACCGTGGTGTCGAGGGTGCGGACGACCCCGTTGACCTGCGGGTGCCAGGCGTCGGTGGCGATCAGGATGCGGCGGGCGGGCGTCACGCC
>JANXTD010000443.1 GCA_025352585.1 Fimbriiglobus sp. | reverse complement strand
ACCCGATCAAGGGCGTCATCGGTCGCACCCGACCTCGTGAGGCCTTGACTGACCGCTACAGTGCCGAGGTCGGTGCGAGTTTGGACGCGTCTTCCCAACGGGTCACGGTAGCTTGGCTCACGATCATTCGCACGAGGTCGTCCTGAGATGCCCCAATACTACCTGCGCGTCGAGGGCGTCAACCTCGGCAACGTCCTCGACGACACCGACGACCTCAGCACGCGCCGCGGCGGCGGGCTGATGCTGCTCAACGCCGCGGAACAACTGCTCAAAACGCTGACGCCGATCGAACTGAGCCGTCGCCTGAAGCCAGTGGCGACGGGCGCGTCGATCGGGCTGTTCACGTTCGACGCGGCTGGCGAGTCGGACGCTCAGGTGCTCCGTGACGCCGTGCGGGACTGCGTGCGACGTGGCTCGCTCCGCGACGGTAACGGTCGGGAATTGTTGCCGCTGAGTCACGGCACATTCGTCGTCGATGTGGCCCCGGTCGGCGAACCGCCGGATGAGTCGCACGAGCAGATCGTCGCGCGGAACCGCTGGCGGCAACTGCGCGAGCCGACGGTGTCGCTGGCCGGGTTGTGGCACGCCACCGGAGCGGCCTGCTACCTCGATCGCGTTCGGCCCGGCGTGACGCCCGGCCTCCTGCCGGAGCGTGAGGCGGAGTTGGTCTCGCAGTCGGTCGCGGATCGCCGGAGCTACGGACGCGGCGCGAGGCAACGCTTTTATCCAGCTCTCGACGGTCGGCCCCTCGACTTCACCGACGAGTTCGCCGAGATTAGCGACCGTCGACTGCTCGACCCGCCTGGCCACCTCCAACCGACGCACGACAAGCTTGCCGTGTTCTACGTCGATGGGAACAAGTTCGGCGAGATTGGTCGCCAGGAACTGCGGAAGGGCGTGGACAAGTACCAGGCGTGGTCGAAGGGCGTCCGGGAGCACCACCAGGAGATACTCCGGAAACTGCTGACGGTTGCCTCCGCGGAGGGCGACCCGAGTTGGCGAAACCGCGGCGCGCTCCGCCTCGAAACGCTGCTCTGGGGCGGCGACGAAATCATTTGGGTCGTGCCGGCGTGGAAGGGCTGGGAGCTGGCGAAACTGTTCTTCGGGCACGAGCACGTCATCAACGACCGTCCCGTGACCTACGCGTGTGGCCTGGTGTTCTGTCACACCAAGGCTCCGATCAATAACATCGTGAAACTCGCCAGACGTTTGGGCGACGTGGCGAAGGATGCCGGGAAGGGGAAGCATCGCCTCGCTTACGAGGTACTGGAGTCGTTCGACGACATCACCAGCGACCTCGACGAGCACCGCGTCAAGTGGCTACCCGCAGGGTTCGACCCTGTGACGCAAGTTGTCGACGCGACGAACCTGCCAGAAATCCTCCGCAACATGCGAGTGATTGCTGGCGACGACGACTTCCCGACCCGGCAACTCTACCGGCTGTGCCAGGTGTGGCGCACGCCCGAGAAGTTCGAGAATCCGGCCGCGACCGAAGCATCGGCGTTGAAACGCCTCCGGAGCAGTGGCGGGGAGGCCGGCCCGTCATTTCAAACAGTCGAAGCGGCATTCAACGACCAGCCGGTTGCCTGGCTGCACCTGCTCCAGATGTTGCCGTACCTCGCGACGCCGACGGCGGTGACGCCGTGAGGACGCACTACTGCCTCGACGTGACGCTCACGCTGATCGGGCCCATCCTGACGCGCGGCGGGCAGTCGCCGCCGCCGGGGATCGACGCCCCGATGGCCCGCGACGGCTGCGGCCGCTTCATGCTGCCGTTCTCGCTCATCAAGGGCAAAGTCCTCGACGCCTTCCGCGAGTTGCGGCCCGGCGATCCGGACGTGGCGGACTGGCTGGGCAAGCCGAGCCGGGACGCGAACGACGACTACGCCCCCGACCGCGGCCGGCTCCGCTTCGGCGACTTCGCCACGACGCAGACCGGCACGCCCGACGACGGCGTCATCGAGCGCATCGCCATCGACCACGCCACGGGCAGCACCACCGGGCGGATGCTGGCGGTGCTGGAGGCCCCGTTCGGCTACGGCGAACCGGTCGTGTTCACGGGGAAGGTTCAGTTCATCGCCGACGAGCGCGAGGCGAACGCCCTCCGGGTCGCCCTCGACGAGGCCATGCGCTGGGTGCCGGCCTACGGGGCGTTGCGGACCGTCGGCTTCGGCCGCACAAAGTGCGTGACGACGGACCTCGTCAAGTCCCCGGCGACGGCGGTGTCCACGCCGACGCCGGGCAAGGCGTCGCTGGCCCTGCGACTGACGCTCGACCGGCCACTCTGCCTGGTCGGCAAGAAGCACTCCCGCAACCACTTCGAGTCGCTCGTCTCGATCCCCGGCGCGGTCCTCAAAGGGGCGACGGCCCGGCTGCTCCTGGAGTTGAGTGGCACGCGGTCGAACGTCATCGACCCCGCGACCCCGCGGGGCGACTTCCCGAAAGTCTGGCAGCACTTCGAGGCGATCCGCTTCGCCGAAGCCCGGCCGATGAAGTCGGACGCGAAGTGCCGCCCCGTCGAGCCGCCGCTGTCGCTCGTCGTCTCGCGGGAGAAGTTGCGGGACGGAGAAGAAAAGCGTTGGCTGTTCGATGTCGCGCTGGCGTCCGGCCCAATGCTCATCGGCGGTACCGCGCCGGCGTTCGGGCCCGACTGGAAGCCCGACGAAGAAGCCAAAGTGCGCGACAAATTCGGCTGGCCCGAATTGCCGCGCGAGCGCCGCACCCGCACGGAAATCGACGGGCAGACGGGCCGGGCCAAAGACCAAGCGTTGTTCTCTTACGGCCTGGTACTGCCGAAGAAGGTGAAAAAGGGGCTTGTGACGGAGTCGTTCGTCTGGGAGACGGTGATCGGCCTGGAAGGCGTAGCTGACTCCAAGGAGCGTCAAGCCGTCGCCGAACAATTGGCGAAACTGTTCGCCTACGGCTTGCCGAACGTCGGCAAGACGCGGGCCGTGGCGACGGTCGAGTGGCGGCCCGATCGCACCGCCCCGGCGGTGGGCGGGGCGAAGCCCGTGACCGGCGTTCACGTCGTGACGCTGCAAACCGACTGCCTGATGACCGACCCAAAAACTCTCGGAGACGACCCCGATAAGTTGCACGACACCTACGCCGAGTTCTGGGCGGACGTATCCCGCGGCGCGCTGAAGCTCAAGCACTTCTTCGCCCGGCAGTCGCTGCACGGCGGCTACTTGTCGAAGCGCTTCGGGGCGAAGCGGGCCTACGTGCCGTACCTCGTCACCGACCGCGGCAGCGTGTTCGTGCTGGAAACCTTGGACGCCGACCGGGCCGCCAAGTGCCTCGAAGCCTGGCGCGACGGGGCGTTGCCTTTGCCGAAGTGGGTCGAGGTCCGGTACGGCCGCCCCGGCGAACGGCTGTGGATGACCTGCCCGTTCTTACCTGAAGTCGGCTTCGGCGAAGTCGCCATCGACCTCGTTTGCCCCACGAAAGCCACACCATGAACAAGCGCTGGCGAATCGCGGGCACCTTCACGACGGCCGCGCCGCTGCACGTCGGCAGCGGCGAGATCACAGGCCACAAGGCTCTCGTCGATCAACACGGCGAGCCGTGCGACGTGGCGGCGGTCGTGAAGGACTACAAAGGCACGCCTTGCATCCCCGGCACGGCGATCAAGGGCGTCCTGCGCGCCTGGGCCGAGCGGTTCTACACCAGCGAAGCGACGAAACTCGACGGCATCTTCGGCCACAGAATCGACGGAGACGCGGGCTGGGCCGAGTTCTGCACGGCCTTCGCCGTGGTGCCCGTCGGCAAACCGTTCGCCGATCACGTCCCGTACTGGTACGAGAACCCGGTCGTGGATTGCACGCGGGCCAAGTTCACCGGCGTCGCCAGCAACGTCTGTATCGACCGGCACACCGGCGCGGCCGCGAAGAACAAGCTCTTCTACCAGGAGTTCGTCCCCGAGGGCGTGGCGTTCGCCGTCGAGATCGACGCCACGCGACTGAACCCCGACGACATCGCCCTACTCCTGGCGATCCTCGAGCGCGGCAGTGGGCACGCCACGCACCGGTACCAGTTCGGCGCGAACGGGGCCGACGGCTGGGGCCGCGTGACCTGGCAGTTGCGAAGCGTGACGACCGGCACCGCCGCGAAGTTGCCGGCGTCGGCCGTCGGCTTCGCCTGCTGCACGACGCCCGCCGGGACGTTGCCGATCGCGCCGGAGCCGGCCGCGCCGCCCGCGCACGTCGCCCTCGAACTGACGCTGGCGTTCCAGGGGCCGTTCCTCGTCAACGACCAGTCGCGGGCTAAAGTCCCCGGCATTGACGACGGTCGGACCGACTTCGCCCCGTTGAAGCGTTCCGACGGCACGGTCTGGCTGCCGGCGTCGTCGTTCCGCGGCGTACTGCGCAGCCGGGCGGAGTTCCTGGCGAACTCCTCCGTCGGCGGCATGAATCCATCGGTCGAGCGCCTGTTCGGTCAGACCTCCCAGGCGGCCCGACTGAGCCTCACCGAATTCGTGGAGGTCGGCAAGTGCGACACGACGCGGCGGCAAGACTTCGTCGCCATCGACCGCTTCACCGGCGGCGCGGCCGAGGGGGCCAAGTTCGACGCGACCTACGCCGACCGGCCGACGCTCACGACGCGCCTGACCCTCGCCCTCGACAAGCTCGACCTGCAAGACCAGGCGTTGCTCGCCGCCGCGCTGCGCGACCTTTGCCGGGGCCGGGCGACCTTTGGCTTCGGCGGCAGCAAAGGTTACGGGCAGGCGGAGGGGACTTGGTGCGCGGCCGGCGAGGCGTGGATGCGATCCTTGCCACCACTGGTGGTCGTCGTCCCATCACAAGCCGTAACCGCACCGAGGCCCGATTCTCCCCGGTCGTCCCCGGCCCCGGCCCTGCTCAAAGTCGGCGCGTTGATTTGGGAGGGTGTCGGCACCAAGCGCCGGCGAAGCATCGCGGTCGCTTCGCAAAAGCTGCCGCAGCAAGTCCGCGCCGATCAACTCGCCGCCGATCTGAGCCAAGCCAAGGACGAGACCTTGCCCGTCGAGTTCGAGTTGGACAAAGGCCAACCGGTTCGGGTCCGCCGTGCGGGGTCGGCGTGGGCGACCTCCGGCCCCGGCACGGCCGGCCGCTTCGCCAACCCGTACTACTTCCTCCGGCTCGCCGAGCGCACCAAGTTCGCCGGCGACCTGGGCGACGCCGCACCGGTCGGCCACGGGCGGTACGTGCCCGGCCAACTCTCCGGCACGGTCCGCGTCAAGCTGACGACGAAGACGCCGCTGCTGATTTGCGACGACGGGGTCGAGACCGATGTCGCTGGGCACCGAAGTTACGGGGTCCGACTCGACGCCGACGGCAAACCGCTGCTCGCGTCGTCGTCGGTGCGTGGCATGGTGCGCGCGGCCTACGAGGCGGTCACGAATTCGCGGCTCGGCGTGTTCCCGTTCAAGCCGGACGAGGACGACTTGTTGCGACGTGGCAACTCGCGGCGCTACGGCTACCGGATGAACGCCGGCGAGGGGTTGAGCGTCGTGCCAGCCCGAATCGAAGGCGGCGCGGCCCGGCTGATGATGGGTACGAATCTGGAGTTCCCGTACTTCGACGACTACCTCAAGCGATGGCTCGTACCCGGCGGGTTGCTCCACGCGGCGTGGGTCCATCGGTACCTGGCGGACAGCAAGACCGCGTCACCCGACGCCGTCAAGTTGGGTGGCCAACCGCCGAACCACGGCGACGAAGGCTGGTGCTGGCTCGAAAAGATTCAGCACTTCCGCTGGAATAACGGCCAAAAGCAGTGGGTCGCGGATTTCGCCTTCTGGGCCGTCCGGGAAGCCAAGCCGACCGAAGCCCAACTGTCACTCTCGCCTCCGCAGCCGAGACCAGGGAGCGACAAGTATCGCACGACGGGCGAGACTCGCCGCGGCCACGGGTACTTTTTGGTCTCGAACCAGAACATCAAGAACAAGCACGACGAGCGATTCTTCTTCACCACTCCCGAGGCGGCTCCATCGCTGTTACCGATCGCCGAATCGGTCGCCTCGCGGTACTGCGACCTCGTGCGGGACTACCAGGCGGTTCACCACGCCGAGCTAGAAACCCGGCGATCCAACGGGAAGCGACCGGACGAGTACTTGGGTGGGGAGCCAGGAAAAACGGCGTGGTCACTCCACGTCTACGACCAGGGCGCGACGAGACTTGAGGACGGAACCCTCTGTTACGCGGCCGTCACGGACGGCGTCGTCGAAGCCCTGTACCCCGTTACGATTTCCCGCAAGCTCTACGAACGCAGCCCGCTCGACCTCCTCCCGGACAGCCTCCGCCCGGCGACGGCGATGACGAAACTCTCGCCCGCCGACCGCGTCTTCGGCTGGGTCAGCCAGGACAAGGCGACCGTCGCGGCCGGCGAGCCGGCGTACCGGAGTCAGGTCCGCGTCGGGCCGGTCGCGTGCGTCTCGGACGGTGCCGTGGAGGAGTTCGACCCGCCGGAGGTGCTCGCCATCCTCGGCCAGCCGAAGCCGGCGCAGGGCCGCTTCTACCTCGGGAAGAAAGCCGCGGGGGGGAAAGCCCAGGACAATGGCATCTCCAAGGAAGCCGCCGGGTACCACGACGGCAACCGCGTCCGCGGGCCGAAGGTCTACCCGCACCACGCCCAGGGGTTGGTCGAGGCGGCGTGGCGGAGCCAAGAACCCGACCCGAAGAAACGCCGCGGCAGTCAGAACCGCTCGGTCACCGGGTGGGTCAAGGCGGGAGTCACCTTCGCGTTCGACCTGCACGTCACGAACCTGTCCCGCGTCGAACTCGGCGGCCTCCTCTGGCTGCTTTCGCTGCCGGACGATCACTTCCTGCGTCTCGGCCTCGGCAAGCCGCTCGGCTTCGGCAGTGTCCGCGCGGAGGTCGTGCCCGAAGGGACGTGCCTCGCCGACGGCGCGGACTGGACGAATGCCCTCGGCACCTGGGACGCGACCCCGGCGACGCACGACCGGCAGCCGCTGCGCGACGAGTTTGAAGCCGAGATGATGGCCGCGAACCCGGACCTAATCCCGGCGTTCCGGAAGTCGGCCCAGGGCTTCGGCGACCTGCCGATCCACTACCCGCCGCAGGTGACCGCCGCGGGCGGACACTTCGAGTGGTTCCGGGATAACGAGCGCCCCGGGACGAACAATCAGACCGCCGGCCTCAAGCTCGCCCTCCCCGACTTGACGGCGTTGACCGGTCCTTCGTTACCGAACAACCCGGTTGGCCCAAGCTGAAATCGCACGCCGTCCCGAGTGTGACGGTTAGGTCCTTCGGCGGAGGACTTCGGCGTGGTGAAGGGCGAACAGCCAATGCGGACGCTCGCGGACGTTCTCCGCGGGCTGCCGCCTCAGCCGGTTCGTAAGGAGCCGTCCGACTCCCCGCGGCGAAGAAGCGTCACTTCGACCTCTTCGCCGCTGCAATGAACGCCTCGGGGTCGTCCTTGAAGGCGTCGCGGCAGCCGCTGCAACAGACGTAGTACGTCACGCCCTTGTGGGCCACCGCGATCGTGCCCTTGCCGCCGCTCACCACGCACTCGACGCCCTTCGGCACCGCCGCGAACGCCTCGCCCTCCTTGGTCGCGCCGACCTGATAACGCTTCGCGAACACGCCCGCGGCTTTCGGCTTCGACTCACAGCGGAGGACGTAGCGGTTGCCGTGCAGCAGCGTCAGCACGAGGCGGTGCGTCTCGGCGTCGGTGTCGCGGTCGAGCGTCAGGATCGGCTCCTTCTGCTGGCCCAAAGTCAGCGGCCCGGCGTAGGTGTGCGTCTCCGGCGGGGTGTCGGTCGTGGTCACCGTCAGCTCGTAGACCGCCTTCGCCGGCCGGTAGCGTAGTTCGCCGGACTTCACGAGCTTGCCGCCGTCGTGGGCGAAGGCCAGGCACACGTCGTCGCCAGCGAACTTCCAGCCGACGGCGACGGTCTCCGTCCAGAAGCCGGCCTGCCGCTGCTCGCGCGTGCCCTCCGGCGTCCCGGTCGCCTTCCAGGTGCCGACGAGCGACTGCAACGCTTGCAAAGCGGCCTTAGGCAACCCGTGGGAAATACCCTACCCGCTGACGGGGTGAATCACGAGGCTCCACTTGGGAAGCGTTTTCGACCGCTCCAGTCTTGCGG
>JANXTD010000403.1 GCA_025352585.1 Fimbriiglobus sp. | reverse complement strand
AGCCGGTCAGGCTCACCTCGATGCGCCCCGACGGCGACTGGTCGGCCGGCACCGGCGGCGCGGGCCGGTCGGCGAACGACCAGACCCCGGACGGCGGCTTGTAGGGGAGCGGACCGGAGCCGGGGCGGGCCGCCGGCGTGGCGTCGCGGATCGCCTCGACCATCGCCCGGACGTTCGGGAACCGCTCGTTCGGCTGCTTCGACAAGGCCCGCGCCAGCGCCGGGCGATCGGCCGGCGGCGTCGGGGCGAGGTTCGGGGCCATCTGCAGGTGCTGCATCAGGAGCTGCTGCATGCTCGTGCCGTCGAAGGGCCGCACGCCGGTGAGCAGCTCCTGGTAGACGCACGCCAGGCTGTACTGGTCGCAGTAGCGCGAGACGAAGCCGTCGAAGGTCTCGGGGGCGGCGTAGACCGGCGTGATGCCGCCGGTGACCTCGGCCATGTGGTTCTGCAAGTCCTTGACCTGCCCGAAGTCCGCGACCTTGACGTGGTCGTGCAGCAGGAACAGGTTCTGCGGCTTGATGTCGAGGTGCTGGAGCTGGAACTTCTCGTCGAAGAGGTCGAGCACCTCGGCGGTCTCGCTCATGTAGCGCAGCAGCTCCTCGCGCGGGATGCCCGGCAGGCCGGCCTTGCGGCAGACGCGGAAGCGGTCCCAGAGGTTGCAGTCGGCCAGCTCCATGACGATCATCAGCCGGCCGTCCACGATGTCGTAGCGGTCGATGGCGAGCAGGTAGGGGTGGCGGACCTGCTGGACGCGCTTGAGGGCCTTCAGTTCCTGCTCGGCGAAGCGGTGCGAGTCGGTGTCGCGGTTGCGCAGGTCGCCGTGGATGACCTTGATGGCCTTGAAGATGCCGCCGGGGGCCTGGGCGCGCCAGACTTCGCCGAAGCCGCCGCTGCCGAGGCGGTCGAGGAGGCGGTAGCCGGGCACCGGCTCGGCCTGGCTCTCGATGCGGGTGGCCGTGGCGGTTCCCTGGTCGGTGCGGTCGGTGGGGGCGTTCACGTCGGCGTCGTCCTTCTGTACGCGGGTCGTCAGACGGTCAGGCGGGGGCGGACTAGCTCAACTGCGGGGAGGTCCAGCGGACGTCGGCGCGGCTGTGGGGGCTTAAGTCGCCGCCGAGGCGTTGCAGGTACGCCTCCTTGGCGTGCGGCCCGAGTTGCGGCAGCGTGGCGAGTTCCAGCCGCGGGAACTCGCGGTAGACCACGATGTCGTCGGCCAGCGGCGCGGGGATGAACTCGACCCCGCTCGTGACGCCCTGGAGCGCCCGGCGCAGCTGGTCGGCCGGCCGGCCGGGGGGCAGGGCCAGGACGGTCGCCTCGACCGGGGCGCAGCCGCCGGCCTCGGGGTCGGGGCCGACGCCGGGGGCGGCCCCGTCGTAGGCCTTGCGCAGCAGCGCGTTCAGGCCGACACCCTCGCCCTGGTAGCGCAGCAGGATCGTCGCCGGGTCGGTCGTCTCCAGCCGCGCGTCGAGGAAGGCCGTCGTCCGGGCACTCAGCAGCGTCAGGAAGTCCGGGGTGCGGTTGGCCTTCAGGCAGAGGCTCGCCAGCCCCCGGAAGGACTTCGCCAGCTCCTTCTGCAAGGCCTGGTCGTAGGCCAGGATGTCCTCGGACGGCAGGGCGTCCACGATCTGCGTCACCGTCGAGGCGACGGTGTCGCAGCCGGCCGGTAGCACCAGCGTGCCGCAGGGGGTCGCCTCCGCGCCGGGCGGGTCGGCGTAGGCCTGGCCCATCTCGGCGAGGCGCGAGCGGCAGAAGCTCACGTCGCGCACGTAGTCGGGGATGTGGGCCAGCAGCCCGCGGTAGGTCTGGGCCGCGGCGTTGAGTTCGAGGAACTGCAGCCGGCGCGTCGGGTAGGCTTGCAGGGTGTCGTACATCTCGGCGGTGAGCATCGACTTGCGGCCGGGCAGCGAGTTCAGGCCGGTCGCCCCGCTCAAGGCCCCGATCACCTGGAAGAGCCGGGAGTACGACGCGGCGACCTCCTTGCCCAGGTCGGCGACGCGGGCCTCGAGCCCCTCGATCGTCTCGCGCAGGCGGCGGCTGTGCTGCTCCAGCGCCTCCTCGGCCCCGGCGAGGCGGTACTGAGGCTGCTCGATGAACGACACGGCCAGCGTCGAGAGGTCGCCGTCGGACTCGGCCACGACCGCCTGGGCCACGGCGGCGACGGTCGCCTCCAACGTGCCGGGGGCCGACTGCTCGCCGTCGGGCTTGCCGACCAGGCGGATCAGTTGGTCGAGCACCGTGCAGGCCGCGGCGCTGTCGAGGCGGCCGACGCCCGGCGTGCGGGTGCGCAGGGTGTCCACGGCGGCGGCGAAGACCGCCTCGGGCGACTCGCGCAGCGCCTCCGCCGCGGCGGCGTGGAACCGCGCGACCACCGAGGCCACGTCGAGCTTCTGCCGCGCCCACAGCTCGTCGAGCCAGGCGGCCAGCGGCTCGCGCAGGTGCGACGACTCCTTGGCGGCCCAGCGCGCCAGCAGTTGGCGGTTGAACGAGCGCGTCGCCCCGGCGAGGAGTTCGGCCCGCGGCCAGGTCAGCCGGTGCAGGCCGAACGACTGGACGACCGGCCCCGCCCCGGCCCGCGACGGCGTGACGCTGCGGACGTAGTCGGTGACGCGGCCGGCGGTGGTGAGCAGTTCCGTGAACAGGCCGCGCCCGGCCAGCGCGTAGGCCGCCGCCTGGTGGCGGGGCTTGGGGGACTGCGGCAGCGGCAGCACCGCCACGCGGGCGAACGGCCCCCCGGCGTCGCTCAGCGCCGGCGCGCCGCCGTCGGGCCGCGCCTGGTACTCGGCCCCGGCGCTGAAGTGGTACAGCTCGGCGAGCGCCGCGTAGCTGTTGACCAGCCCCTGGTTCCGGGCCGACTTGGCGTCGGCCGGCGGGGCCAGCAGCACGCCGAACGCCTCGGGGTCGGCCTGGCCGCCCGCCCGCAGGTGGGCCTTCGCCAGGTAGGCCAGGTCGAGGAACATGCCCGAGCCGGTGCCGCCCCCGGTCCCCGCGACGACGTAGACGCGGCCGCGGCTGGAGCGCACGCCCAGGCCGGTCGTCACGCCAGTTTTCGCCAGCGCCTCCGAGTCGCGGAAGCCCTCGACCTCCTGGCGGACGCGCTGGCTGACGGCGCGGTAGTGGTCGCACAGCGCCAGCCGGCCGAAGCCGCGCACGCCGCCGGCCGAGGCCGGGTTCTTGGGCAACTGGTAGAGCATCCCCGGCGGCATCCAGCCCTCGGGCGGCGGCATCGTCGGGTGCTGCAAGTAGTGCGTCGGCCGGTTGAGCCGCGTCAGGACCACCTCGCGCGGGCTGAGGCCGTCCGGCCCGGCCGTGGCCAGCGCCGCCGCGTCGGGGTCGGTGTCGAGGTACAGGAATTTCAGCGTCGGCACGGCGTCGGCCCGGCCGAACTGCTCGCGGATCGACCGCCGCAGGGCCAGCAGCACGCCCAAGCCCGTCGCGCCGACGCCGACGACGAGCGCGGGGAACAGCACGCCGGTGCCGTGCGTCTCGTCGGTTGCGGGGGCCGGCCGGGGCGACGGGGCCGCTTGCGGCCGCACCTGCGTCAGCGCGGGGGCCAGCCCCGCCGTCGCGCCGCGCTGCGTGACCAGCCGCGGGCCGCCGGGCGTCGGCGAGCCGAACAGCGCCGACAGGGTGATCACGGCCGGCTCCGTCACCGCGCCGCGGGGGGCGTTCGCCGCCTCGACCGTCGTGTGCGGGGCGGTCGGGTGGCCCGGCCCGACCGGCGGCAGCGGCGTGTCGGACTTCGCCCGCGGCGGCGCGCCGTACGCCCCGGAGCCGCTCCCCTTCGGGGCCGCGGCCCCCGGCTTGACCGCCCGCAGAGCCCGGACCATCTCCGAGTTGCTCGGCCAGCGGTCGTCCGGCTTCTTGCTCAAGGCCCGCGCGATGATCGGCCGCTCGCCCGGCGGCAGCGGCGACACGTCGGGCACCGCGTTGAGGTGCTGCATCAGCAACTGCTTGGTGTTCGCCCCCTCGAACGGCCGCCGACCGGTCAGGAGTTCCTGGTAGCAGATCGCCAGGCTGTACTGGTCGGTGAACCGCGACACGTACCCCTCGAAGGTCTCGGGGCCGGCGTACACGGGCGTGACGCCGCCGGTGATGGTACCCCGCGCCCCCTCGAACATCTTGGCCAGGCCGAAGTCGGCGACCTTGACGTGGTTGTACACGAGGAACAGATTCTGCGGCTTCACGTCGAGGTGCTGGATGTTGTAGTGGTCGTTCATGAGGTCGAGCGCCTCGGCCGCCTCGTCGAGGTAGCCCAGCAGCTCCTCGCGCGGGATGCCGACGAGCTGTTGCGCCCGGCACTCGCGGAAGCGGTCCCAGAGGTTCTTGTCGGCGAGTTCCATTACGATGATGAGCTGGCCGTCGATCTTGTCGAAGCGCTCGAGCGAGAGGATGTAGGGGTGGCGGATCGTCTTGACGCGGTGGAGGGCCTTCTCCTCCTGCTGCGCGGGGCGGGCCTCGTCCTCGTCGATCGAGTCGGTGTCGCCGAAGACGAATTTGACGGCCTTGAGGAGGCCGCCGGGGGCCTCGGCCTTCCAGACCTCGCCGAAGCCGCCGCGGCCGAGGCGCTCGATGAGCCGGTAGCCCTTCAGCGGGCCGGGGAGTTCTTCGTTGCTGACCAAACGGACCGGCATCGGGCTGTTCCGTTGTCGAGGGTGGGCCGACACTGACCGGGGTTCGGACAGTCCGGGGCGGATTGCAAGACCGCTACTCCTTAGTTCACAAAAGCGGCGGGGCCAACCCCGGCGTGCGGCCGGGGCGTGAAAATCCCCCGGCCGGGGGATTCGGGGTCGATCCGGGTCGTCTTCGGGGGCATTCGCCACACGGGATTATCACGATCTTGCCGATTTTT
>JANXTD010000369.1 GCA_025352585.1 Fimbriiglobus sp. | reverse complement strand
CGACGGTGCGCGACGGCCGGGCGGGGGCGGGGGTCCGCGCCGGCAGCGCGGACGGCGGGGTGTCGACGTTGATCGGCGTCAGGTCGAAGTCGCCGGCCTCGGCCGTCGGGGCGACCTCCGCCAGCACGAGCGGCACCAGTTCCGAGTCGGGCTCGAGCGGCGGCAACTCGAAGCCGACGTCACTCCACTCCTTGGGCGACTCGGCGGCCCGCCGCGGCACGGTCACCGGGAGGACCGGCGGCCGCGGGGCCGGCGCGGCGACGCGCGGCTCGGACTTGGGGGCCGGCCGCGGCAGCCACGGGGCCGGCGGGGCCTCCGTCGAGGCCAGGCCGACCGGCACGCGCACCTGCGGCCGCACCGACCCGACCGGCGCGGCCTGGTGCCCGGCCACCGGCGACGGCCCGCCGTAGAGCCGCATCAGTTCCAGCGGCACGCGCTCGGCGATCAGCGCGGCGACGGCCCGCAGCGTCAGCGAGACGCCGTCCTGGCGGGCGACGCAGACGGCCCGCGCCAGGTGCGGCCGGCCGGCGAGCGTCGCGGCGACCATGCGCGTCGCCGAGTTGCCGGGGCCGACCTCGACGAAGAGGCGCACGCCGTCGCGGTAGGCGTTGTTGACCACCGCGGGGAAGTCGATCGTGTTCAGCAGCCCCGCGGTGATCGAGTCGGCGGCGATCGCGGGCGTCGGCTTGTAAGGCCGCGCGAAGGCCCCGCTGTAGACCGACAGGCCCGGCGGCGGCGTGGTCGGCAGCGTGTGCAGCTCGCGGTACGGCCCCTGCACCGGCCCGCCCGCCTCGCAGTGCGCCAGCGTCACGCCGGTCAGCGGCAGGAACGGCTTGCCGGGGAACTCCGCCGCGAGCGCCTCGACCTCGGCCCGCAGGCCGCCGACGACGCACTCCGTCGGGGTCGTGGCGATCAGCAGGTAGGCGCGGCCGCCGGGGCGCAGGGCGGCGCGGACCTCGTCCGGCGGCGCGGCCAGCACCCCGGCCAGCCAGTCGATCGCCTCGCCCGGCGGGGTCTTGTAGAAGGCGCGGGCCGCGTTGTACGGCGGGGCGAGGTCACTGCCGAACAGCGTCGAACTCTCGATGCGCGCGAGCATCTCGTCGCGGTCGCGCCAGACGCGCAGGCCGAACAGCCCCGACGACTCGCCGAGGCTCTGGCCGAGCATCGCGTCGGGCTTGAACCCCAGCCCGGTGAGCAGGTCGCTGGTCAGCGTGCCGAGCGCGACCTGGCCGAACAGGAACTCCTTGGCCGTGGCACTCGCCGGGATCGCCTCGGCCCAGAAGAGGCCGGGGGCGTACTGGCTGCGCAGGCGGCGGTTCTCGGTCTGCTGGCGGCGCAGGACCTCCGGCCAGTGCCCGGCCACGTCGCGGCCCATGCCGGCGAACTGGCTCCCCGAACCGGGGTAGACGAACGCCACCCGGCCGCGCACGCCGACCCCCGCCGGCCCGGTCGTCGCGTTGGTGAGCGGCTGCGGGTTGTAAAAGACCCTGTCGCGCAGGGCCGGCCGCGCCTCGGGGCCGTCGGCCCCCGGCAGCGGCGACTCGGGCCGCGACTCGAGGTGCGCCCGCGCCGCGGCGACCTGCTCGCGCAACTCGGCGGCGCTGCGGGCGACGAACGCCACGGCCCGGCGGCGGTTGGCCGCCGGCGGGGCGCGCAACACCCACTCGCGGGCCAGGAACTCGACGGCCGCACCCGCGGGCGCGGCGTCGAGCCAGCCGGCCAGCTCGGTCAGCCGCCCGGCCAGGTCGGCGGCGGTGTCGCCCTCGACGGCGAAGAGCGCCTCGGGTCGGGCACCCAGCGGTTGCAGCCGCTCCGGGTCGGCGGTCGGGTCGATCAGCGCCACGGCATCGACGACCTGCGGCGACTCTTCCAAGACAAAGTGGACGGCCGAGCCGTCGACGCCGGTCGCGGCGACGATCGCCCGGCGCGGGGCGTCGGCGTCCTTGAGCCAGAAGCGCGGGGCCGCCGAGGCGTGGCAGCGCGGCCGCGACGCCGCCAACTCGGGCCGCAGCCCGGCCGGGTCCACCGTCGGCGGCAGGATTTGCTGGTAGAGCGCCAGGCAGGCCTTGATCAGCCCCGCCGCCCCGCCCGCCGCCCCGGCGTGGCCGACCTGCCCGCGCACCGCCGAGAGCGTGGCCGGCGTCGGGCGCGGCTTCGACTGCAACACCGCGGCCAGCGCGTCGGCCTCGGGCCGGTCGTCGAACGGGCTGCCGGTGGCGGCGACCTCGAAGTACTCCACACTCGCCGGGTCGATGGTCGCGTCGGCGCAGGCCCGCACCAGCGACGAGGCGTAAGAAGCCGCGTCGGGCGCGAGGCCCTCGGGGCTGCCGCCGCACGACGCCCCGACGCCGCGGATCACGGCGTAGACCCGGTCGCCGTCGCGCTCGGCGTCGGCCAGCCGCTTGAGCACCAGCGCCCCGGCCCCCTCGCCCGGCAAGACGCCGGCGGAGGTCATCTCCAGCGGGGCCGACCGCCCGGTCGGCGAGTACGGCCGCTGGGCGTCGCTGGCCCCGGTCGCCCGCGGGTCGCCGGCCAGGTCCACCCCGCCGCAGACCGCCCGGTCGAGTTCGCCGCTGCGCAACGCCCGCACCGCCAACTCGACGGCCCGCGCCGCGGAACTCTCCTCGCTGCACACCGTGAAACTCGGCCCGCCGAAGCGGAAGGTCCGGGCGATGCGGCTCGCGGCGATGCTGCCGAGTGCGCCCATCGTGCGGTTCGCGCTCAGCGGCGGGCAGACCGAGTCGGCGAGCAGGTCGGGCCACTCCGCCGACGAGAAGGTCGGCGGCGAGCCGTCGGCGGACGCCTCGCGGCGGCGCGGCGGCCGGGTCGTGAGCGCCTTCGACTTCGCGCTCCAGCGCAGGTGGTAGTTGGTCGTGTTCAGGTCGAGGCCCAGGCCGACGAAGACGCCGGTGCGCGGGTCGCCGCCGGCCGCCGCCTCGGCGTCGGGCGCGGCCCCCTTGCAGTCGTCCAGCGCCGCGGCGGCGACTTGCAGCATCAGGAGCTGCTGCGGCAGCATCTCGCCGAGTTCCTTGGGCGGGATGCGGAAGCGGTCCAGCGGGACGACCAACTCCTCGACGAAGAACCCCGGCGGGCCGGCCGCGTCGCCGGGGAGGAAGCCCGTCTCCTTGGGCGCGGGGTCGGGCCGGTGGACGCCGCCCAGCGCGAATTCCTGGAAGGCCCGCAGCCCGGCCCACGGCCCGAAGTGCGCCGCCAGCCCCACCACCGCGACCGGCCCGTTCGCCGTCAGGTCGGGGCCGGGGTCGCTCGCGGCGGTGCCGTTCGCGCCCGGCGTGCCGTTGCCGGTGCCGACGGCGTCCGAGTGGCGCGTGATCAGCTCGTTGAGCCGGGCCATGAGCCGCGACGGCGGCTGCGACGGGGTCGTCGCCGTCGGCTTGGCCTTGAGCATCTGCGAGGGGCTGCCGGCGTAAGTCTGGCCGACGTACTCCTCGACGAGCAGGTGCCCGTTGACGCCGCCGAAGCCGAAGCCGCTGACCGCGGCGCGGCGCGGCAAGGTCGGCCGCCGCGGGTCCCACTCCTCGAGCTGCGACGCGACCCGCAGGGGGCCGCCGGCGTAGTTCAGCTTGGGGTTGGGCGTGGCGAAGTTGGCCTGCGGCGGCCGGGCGCGGTAGCGGATCGCCAGCAGGACTTTCACCAGCGCCGCCGCCCCCGCCCCGGTGAGCAGGTGGCCGACGGTGGACTTGACCGAGCCGATGACGCACTGCCCCGGCTTCCACGCCCCCTCGGCGGCGCTGCCCCACAGCTCGCTCAGGCTCTCGAACTCGACCGCGTCGCCGACGGGGGTACCCGTGGCGTGGCACTCGATCAGGTCGGGGAAGTTCGGCTTCCAGCCGGCCTGCGCGTAGGCCGACCGCATCGCCCGCAACTGCCCCTCCTTGGCCGGCGCGAGCAGGTTGCCGTGCATGTCGTTCGACACGCCGGTGCCGCACAAGATGCCGTGAATCTCGTCGCCGGCGCGCAGGGCGTCGGCCAGGCGCTTCAGCACGAAGACGCCGGCCCCCTCGCCGACGACCAGGCCGTCGGCCGCGGCGTCGAACGGCGAGCAGCGGCCGCTCGGCGAGAGCGCCCGCAGTTGCGCGAAGCCCATCTGCGTGTAGAGGCAGTCCGGCCGCGACGCCCCGCCGGCGAGCATCGCGTCGGCCCGCCCACTCAGCAGTTCGTCGCAGGCCAGCTTGATCGCGTAGATCGACGAGGCGCAGGCCGCGTCGAGGGTGAAGGTGCCGCCGCCGATGCCGAGTGACTTCGCGAGCAGCCCGGCCGGCAGCCCGGCGACGTAGCGGTTCAGCGGGTGCGTGCGGCGCGGCTCCGGCGGCAGCCCGGCCGCGCGGTTGACGCGGTGCCCGAGGAACTCGCGCGCCAGGTCGGACGCCTTCTCCGTCGGCAGGCAGATGTTGCCCAGCACAACGCCGACGCGGCGCGGGTCGAGGTCGCGCGTCACGGCACTGCGGTAGGCGCGGGTGCCCACGTCCAGCACGAGGTGAAACAGGGGGTCGAGGCCGGCGAGCA
>JANXTD010000357.1 GCA_025352585.1 Fimbriiglobus sp. | reverse complement strand
ATTCCATGCCTTGGCAAGAGCAGCCTGTGCTTCTTAGCCTTAATTGAGGACCTGAGATGCCGACGAGCGACCGCCAGGAGTTCAAGATTCAGGGGCTGGACTGCGCCGACGAGGTCGCCGTCCTCAAACGGGAAGTCGGCCCCGTCGCTGGCGGCGAGGACCGCCTCGCCTTCGACATCCTGAACGCCCGCATGATCGTGAACGCTGGCCCCGACGAGGTCGCCCCCGAGAAGGTCGTCGCGGCGGTCGCCCGCACCGGGATGCGGGCCGAGCCGTGGCGTGAAGACCAGGTCGGCGACAAGGGACTCGACTTCTGGGCGCGGCGGGGCCGCACCATCCTCACCACGGCGAGTGGGGCGGCGTCGGGCGTCGGCGTGACGCTCCACGTCGCCGGCGGGTGGGCCGCGAAGCCGGGGGTCGCGGCGGGGGCGTTCTACCTGCTGGCCATGATCGCCGGGCTGTGGCTGGTGCTGCCGAAGGCGTGGGTCGCGTTGAAGCGGCTGCGGCCCGACATGAACCTGCTCATGGTCGTCGCCGTTACCGGGGCCGTCGTGATCGGCGAGTGGGCCGAGGCCGCGACGGTCGCGTCCCTGTTCGCCCTGTCGCTGGAGTTGGAGGCGTGGAGCGTCGGGCGGGTCCGCCGGGCGGTCGCGGCCCTGTTCGACCTCGCCCCCCCGACCGCGCGGGTGCTCACAAGCGGGGGCGTCGAGCGCGACGTGCCGGTGAAGGACGTGGCGGTCGGCGCGGTCCTCGTCGTGCGGCCCGGCGAACGCGTCCCCCTCGACGGGAAGGTCAACAAGGGGAGCGGCCACGTCAACCAGGCCCCGATCACCGGGGAGAGCGTCCCGGCCCCGAAGCGGCCCGGCGACGACGTGTTCGCCGGCACGGTCAACGGCGAGGGCGTGCTGGAGGTGACGGTCACGCGGGCGGCGAACGACACGACCCTGGCCCGGATCGTCCGCATGGTCGGGGAGTCGCAGTCGCGGCGGGCGGCGTCCGAGCGGTGGGTGGATCGGTTCGCCGCGGCCTACACCCCGGCGGTCATGGCACTGGCGGTGGCCGTCGCCCTCGTCCCGCCCCTGCTCGGAGGCGGGTGGTGGGAGTGGGTGTACCGGGCGTTGGTGCTGCTGGTGATCGCCTGCCCGTGCGCGCTGGTCATCTCCACGCCGGTGAGCATCGTGGCCGCGTTGACCGCCGCCGCCCGCAACGGCGTGCTGGTGAAGGGCGGGATGTTCATCGAACTGCCGGCCACGCTGAAGGCCGTCGCGGTGGACAAAACGGGGACGCTGACCGAGGGCAGGCCGGCGGTGGTGGAAGTGGTGCCGCTCAACGGCCACGACGAGGCCGAACTGCTCGAACGGGCCGCCGGGCTGGAGGCCCGGAGCGAACACCCTCTGGCCCGCGCCGTCATCGAGTACGCCAAGGCGAAGGGTGTCAACGTCACGACCGCCGAAGACCTCCGGGCCGTGCCGGGCAAGGGGGCCGTGGGGCGGTGGCAGGGCCGCGAATTCTGGGCGGGATCGCCCCGGTACATGGCCGAGCGTGGCCAGGAGACGGACGACGTTCGCCGCCGCCTCGACGCGATGACGGGGGCGGGCCGGTCGGTCATCGTGGTCGGCAACGAGCAGCACGTCTGCGGCCTGATCGCGCTGGCCGACGCCGTCCGCCCGGCGGCGAAGGACGCGATCCGCGAACTGAAGGGACTTGGCGTGGTCCGGGTCGTCATGCTGACGGGCGACAACGAGGCCACGGCCCGCGCAGTCGGTAAGGACGCCGGGGTGGATGAGGTGCGGGCCGGGTTGCTGCCCGAAGAGAAGGTCGCGGCGGTCGAGGCTCTGGTCGCCGAGTTCGGCAGCGTGGCGATGGTGGGCGATGGGGTGAACGACGCCCCGGCTCTTGCTCGGGCGAGCCTGGGCGTCGCTATGGGTGCCGCCGGGACGGACGCGGCCATCGAGACGGCGGACGTGGCGCTCATGTCCGACGACCTGGGCAAGCTCCCGTGGCTGATCCGCCACAGCCGCCGGACCATGCGGGTGATCCGGCAGAACGTCGCCTTCTCGCTGGCCGTAAAGTTGGTGTTCGTGACCCTCACGTTCGCCGGGTACTCGTCGCTCTGGGCCGCGATTGCCGCCGACACGGGGGCGTCGTTACTCGTCATCTTCAACGGCTTGCGGCTGCTCAAGGCCGGAAGCCGGCCTGGAAAGAACGGGTGAAGCATGACGACTGACGACCCACTCTTGCCTCACCTCGACACCTTCGCAAGAGTCGCCGAGTTGTGCAGCTTCACCGGAGTGTCGAAGGAACTCGGTCTGACTCAGGCGGCGGTCAGCCAGCGCATCCAAGCCCTCGAAAGGAACCTCGGCAAGAGCCTGTTCCACC
>JANXTD010000338.1 GCA_025352585.1 Fimbriiglobus sp. | reverse complement strand
GTGTCGCCGAAGTCGTCGGCCGACTCGCCGTCAGCCATGCCGGCGACGCCGTCGACGCTGATCTCGTCGGTGATGTTGACGGTGAAGCTAAGGTTGGTCATCTTCTTGAGTTGCTGGGCGAGCTTCGCACCGTCGAAGTTAGGGATGTTCAGGTTCGCTGGCATGTCGATCTTCGAGCCGTCCACGACGCCGCAGGTGTACATGGAGGCCTTCTCGTCCATCTTCAGCAGCAGTTGGGCGAGTTCCTTCTTGACCGTCGGCTTCGACTTCTCGGCGGCGGCGGTCAGCGCGTTGACGACGAGCTTCTTGTCGCTGCCGGCCACGAGGGTCGTCTCGTCGGCGGCGCTGGCGTAGAAGGGTTTGGGCGACTTCTCGTTGGTGAACTTGATCAGCTTGTACTTGCCCTCGGCGACCACGGCCACCTTGTCGCCGTTGGTCTTGGCCTCCTTCTCGGCGGCGGCCATCAGCTTGGTCGGGTCGAACTTGCCGCGGACGATGGCGACGACCTTGGCGTCGTCCTTGTCCTTGCCCCACGTCCCGGCGGTGACGCGGTCGATGTCCTTCATCGGGTCGATGCCCAGGTCCTTCATCATCCGCTGGGCGTCCTCGTTCGACTCGAGCATCTGCTTGAGTTGGCCCAAGGCGTACTTCTTGACGATGTCCGAGGCCAGGATTTGCTTGACGTTAACGAACACGACCGACTCGGTTTCGGACGGCAACAGCGTGTCGATTTCCGCGGCGCGGGCCGACGTGGCCATCGATAGTCCGGCGGTCAGGGTGGCGGCCAGGAACAGGCGGCGAAGCATAGTCTCTCCTAATACCCACAGGGTCCGTCGCCCCGGTACCGTGCCCGGCGGCTCTGCCCATCCTACTCAGGTAGCGGCGCGGCGGTTTCGGGAAATGCCGCCGCCCCTTGCTAAGAGGCCGCCCGCCCCGGACACTGAGCGTACCCCATTTCGGGGCTTGGGAGCCGGGCCATGCCGCCGCTGTTGATTGCCCTGGCCCTCGGGCTGGGAATCGTCGCCCTGGGCCTCGCCACCGGTGCGGCCCAACTCCGCGGCCTGCGCCGACTACGGCAGCGGACCCACGTGCCCTCGGACGAGGCCCGGTACTTGCGCAACCGGCACGGCCGCCGGCTGGTGACCGCGGCGGTCCTCGTCACGATGGGCGGCATGATCGTGGGGGCGTACGTCTCGGGCATGGTCGAGGCGGCGGACAAACTCGGCCAGCCGCGCGAACCCGGCGCGCCGCCGATGACCGACGGCGAGCGGAACTTTGTCCTGGGTTTCATCGTCTATTGGGTCGCCGTCGTCGGGATGGTCTTCGTGCTGGTCGTCCTGGGCTTCTTCGACGCAGTCGCCACCCGGCTTTATTGGCTGGGGATCTACCGGGAGTTGCGCGACGACCACAAGGCGAAGTTGAGCCGCGACCTCGCCGTCCACCGCCGGCACCGGGACCAGAACCGCGCCGGCCCCGGCAAACTCGGCCCAATTGGCGACCTCGACAGTTGACACGGCGGCGACGATGCGTCACGATGACTACCCTGCCCAACTCGCCCGTCCCCGCCAGCCCCCCTCTCCGGGAGAGTCGATGGCCCGTTTGCGAACTCTGACGTTAGCCCTGGGCCTCGCCCTCGTCGCCCCAACGGACTCGCCCGCCCAACAGGCGTTGCCGCCGGAGCAGCAGGCCGAGAAGGCCGTCGCGGCCGGGCAGAAGGCCTACAACGAAGGCAACTACGGGGTCGCGCGGGAGCGGTTCCAGGAAGTCGTGACGAAGTTCGCGAACACCCCGCAGGCCAACGCGGCCCGCTACGGCCTGGCGCTCGCCTACGTCAACGTGCCCGACCCGAACTACGCCAAGGCGGCGGAGGAGTTGAAGTCGCCGACTAGCGACGGCAACTTCAAGGAGCGGCCGCAAGCCCTCGCCCTGAGTGGGGCGGTACGCCGGCAACTCGGCCTCAAGGAGGCGAAGCCCGAGGCGGCCCAGCAGCAGTTCCAGCAGGCCGGCCAGGCTTACGTGACCGCGCGGGACTTGCTGCGCGAACGCGACCCCGAGGCGAGTGCCCGCTACCGCTGCGACCACGCCGAGATGCTGCTGCGCACCGGCAAGACCCGCGAGGCCCGCGCCGAGTGCGAGCCGTTCCTCAAAGACCCCACGCTCGCCAAGAACAAGTCGCGGCCGCTGGGGCTGTACTACCACGGGCTGGCTTGCTTCCTCGACAAGGACGTCACCAACGCCGGCCGGTCGCTGATGCTGCTGTCGCCGTTCGACGAGCCGTCGTTCGGCCCGCACGCCGAGTACCTCGTCGGCCGCGTCTTCCACCTCACCGGCGAGTCGGCCGAGGCCGGCGTCCACTACGAGGCGGTGCTGGCCAACTGCGAGAAGCTCAAGAAGGACGCCGCGGAGCAGTTGAAGAAGCCGGAGCAGTTCAAGACCAACCCCGCCGAGAAGGCGCGACTCGAGAGCCTGACGAAGTCGCCGCCGGAGTACGTCGCCGGGGCGACCTTCCACGCCGCGACGCTCTGTTACGAAGCGAATCGCGTCCCCGAGGCGCTGGCGAAGTTCCAGCAGTTCGCCAAGGAGTACCCGGCGTCGCCGCTAACACCGGACGCGCTGTTGCGCATCGGCTTCTGCCAGGTGCAGTCGCGCCAGTTCGAGGACGCCGTCAAGACGCTGACGCCGCTGATCGACAAGCCGCCGCGTTTGGCCGACCAGGTGCAGTTCCAACTCGGCAAGGCCCAACTCGGGCTGGCCGAGAGCGCCCCGCCGGCCGAGCGCGAGGCGAAGAAGAAGGCGGCGACCGAGGCGATCCGCAAGGCGACCGAGAAGGCCGCGGCGGTCGCCCCGCAAGACCCCGACGCCAAGGGCCGGCGCCAGGAGATGCTCTTTGAACTCGCCGAGGCGCTGAGCGGCGGCAAGCAGTACGCCGAGGCCGCCAAGCTCTACGAACAACTCTGGAACGAGAACGCTACCCCCGCGCGGCGTGAGGAAGTCATGCTCCGGCTGGCGACCGCCCTGGGCAACGCCGGGAGCCTCGACGCGAGCCAGCAGCGGTGCGACGAGTTCTTGCGCACCTTCCCGCGCAGCCCGCTGCTGCCGGGGTTGCTGCTGCGCGTCGCCGAGAACAGCTACGGCCGGGCCGTCGCGGCGTCGAAGCTGCCCAACCGCGGCGTCGAGCTTCAGGAGAAGTTCACCGAGGCGTCGGGCAAATTCGCGCAGATCTCGGAGAAGTACCCCGAGTTTGACCGCGTCGCCTTCGCCCGCTTCGGCCAGGGCATGTGCGAGTTGCAAGTCGGCAACCTCGAAGCGGCCGCCAAGGCGCTCGACGCCGTGCCGGCCCCCGACCGCGTCGGCGAACTGGCACTGACCGGCTACGCCCTGGCCGACTGCCTGATGCGGCTCGCCCCGGCCAAGGCCGAGGACGCGCTGCAAGAGAATCGCGTCCGCGAGAAGCTGGGCCAGGCCGCCGGGTTGCTCGAGGCGTTCGTCGGGGCCAACCCGCAAGCCCCGGAGGCCCCAGCCGCGCTCTTGAAACTCGGCCACTGCTCGAAGAGACTCGGGGCGTCGCTGGCCGACCCCGCCGAGCGTTCGCTGGCACTCAACCGCGCCCGCGAGGTCTACGAGCGCTTGCCGAAGGAGTACCCCAAGCACCCGCTCGCCGGCCAGTCGGTCGTCGAGCGGGCCAAGGTCCGCACGCTGTTGGGCGACCGCGGCGGCGCGACCAACGACCTGAAGGCGTTCCAGTCGAACCCCGAGTTGCAGGCCAGCCCGGTCGCGCCGCTCGCGCTCATCCAACTCTGCGTGCAGTTGCGGGAGCAGAACCAGGCGGGCGAGGCGGTGAAAGTCGCCGAGGAGGCCCGCAAGCGCTACGAGGCCCCGCTGGCCGCCGACCCCGAGCGTGCGTCGTGGGTGCCTCTGCTGAAGTACCAGCACGGCGTGTCGCTGCTCGAAGCCGGCAAGTTGCCCGAGGCCCGCGCGATCCTCGAAGAGGTCGTCAAGTCCTCGACCGGCTTGCCGGTCGGCGCGGAGGCGGCGTTGCGCAGTGGCCAGGCCCGCATCGCCGAGGGCAAGAAGGCGATCGAGGCGGGGCAGCAGTTGCTCAACCAGGCCGGCAACGACAACACCAAGCGGAATGCCGCGCAGCAGGCCATCGACAAGGGCCGCGACGGCGTCCGCGAGGCGGCGAACTCGCTGTCCGACCGCGCCAACCAGCTCCACGACAAGCTTCCGGCCCACGAGGCCCGTGCCCGCATGCACTACGACGCCGCCTGGGCGATGCGCACCCTCTCCGAGGCCGAAGTCGCCCGCTCCCGCGACGAGGCCCGCAAGGCGCTGCGGCAGAAGCAACTCGACGCGCTGCTCAAGAAACTCCCCCCCGGCAGCCCGCCGCCGGACTTGCCGCTGCCGGAAGTCGATGTCGGCAAGCTGCCGATCCAGGACTCGCAGGCGAGGGCGTTCGAGGCGTACAAGCGGCTCGTCGCCGAGTTCCCCGAGACCGCCCTGGCCGTCGAGGCGCGCCTCGAGTGGGCCGAGATGCTGGCCGAGCGGCACGACCACGAGGGGGCCGTCAAGCTCTTGAAAGACGCGCTGGAGAAGGAGCCGGCCGACCAGCCGGTCGCCCCGGAATTGCTGGAGCGCGTCCGGCTGCGCCTCGGGGCCAGCCTGTTCGACTTGAAGCAGTTCGCCCCCGCCGCCGCGCAGTTCGACGCGGTCGCCGCCAACCCCAAGTCGGAGCGGCTCGCCCAGGCGATGTACCGCGCCGGCGAGGCGCACCTGGCGGCCAACGATCCGACGAAGGCGGTCGCCAAGTTGGCGGTGTTTCGCGACAAGGGCGAGTTCCACAACCGCGAGGCGATCTCCGACCGCGCCATGTTACGCCTCGGCCAGGCTCACCTCAGCGCCAAGCAGTACGACCCCGCGCGGCAGGCGTTCGAGACGCTGATCCAGCGCTTCGGCCCGGCCAACGCTTACGCCGCCGACGCCCGCTACGGGGTCGCGGTCTGCCTCCAAGCCCAGGGCAAGTTCGACGAGGCGGTCGCGGCGTACCAGGCCGTCATCGCGGCGACGACCGGCGAGACGGCGGCCAAGTCGCAGTTGCAGATCGGCGAGTGCCGGCACGCCCAGAAGCGCTTCGCCGAGGCCGCCGCGGCGTACCAGGTCGTGCCGCTGAGCTACGACGCCTACCCCGAACTCGGCTACGCGGCACTCTTGGAGGCGGCCCGCGCCTTCACCGACAGTGGCGACCCGGCCCAGGCCGAGTTGATGCTGAAGAAGTTGCTCAAGGACGCGCCGGCCGGCAGCGAGTGGGCCAAGGCGGCCGCCGAGCGCTCGAAGAAGAAGTGACCGCGACCGGGCGAAATTTCCCTACGTTCCGCCGAGGGCCTACCATGCTCCGAACTGTCCTAGCGGCTTTCGCCCTCGTGGGTTGCGTCGCGCCGCGGGCGTCGGCTTACGTCGAGGCCCCGTTGCCGCTCGGCGCGGTCGTGCAGCAGTCGGTGATCGTCTGCGCGATGGTCGTGACGAAGGTCGATAAGGCCGGGAACCTGATCATCTTCCAGAAGACCGCCGACCTGAAGGGCAAGCACCCGCAGGAGGTCATCAAGCACAACATCGGCCGCGGCGGCTTGCGGCCGGGCGAGTGGGAGGAGATCATGCGCTGGGCCCAGGTCGGCAAGCCGGCGATCTTCTTCCACAACGGCTCCGCGTCCGAGACGTACATCGGCACGACGTGGTACCAGGCCTACCCCAACGGCGAGTGGTGGGGCATGTCGCACGGCGAGCCGTTCCTGCTGCGTAGCTACTGCGGCAAGGTCGAGAAGTTGCCGGCGTTGATCGTCGAGATCGTCGCCGGCAAGGAAGTGATCGTGCCGTGCATGCTCGACGGCGACAAGGAGGCGCTGCACAAGAAGACGGCGAAAGTGCAGCGCATGAAGGTGTCGCTGAAGTTGCAGGAGTACAACGCGAAGCGCGACTTCGCCGGCTGGGGCGGCGAGGACATCCGGCAACTCCAGGGCATGC
>JANXTD010000336.1 GCA_025352585.1 Fimbriiglobus sp. | reverse complement strand
CAACGAAGTGCCCCCGGCCGTCGAGAAGGCGATCAAGGAGGGCGTGGCCCAGGCCCAGCGCTCCAAGAAGTTGCAACTGCGGGGAAACACGATCCCGCACCGCGTCATCGGCAAGTTCGGCGCGAGCCGGGTGATCCTGGTCCCGGCCGGTCCGGGCACCGGGGTCAAGGCCGGGCCGGGCGTGCGGGAAGTCCTGCAGGCCGTCGGCATCCAAAACATCCTGTCGAAAACGCACGGGTCCACGAACCCGATTAACTTGGTCAAGGCGACCATTGACGGCCTGCAGAAACTGCGGACCCGTGAAGAAGTCGCCCGTCTGCGGGGGGTAGCAATCTAATGGACCTGACCACTGTTTCGACTGGCGTGCAGAAGCGCATCCTCAAGAAGCGCGTCGGCCGCGGCATCGGCTCGGGGCACGGCAAGACCGGCACGCGCGGCCACAAGGGCCAGTACGCGAGCGCGGGGGCCGAGATGGCGGGCGTGCTGTTCGCCGGTGGCCAGACGCCGCTGCACCGCCGCTTCCCCAAGCGCGGCTTCTCGAACGCGACCTTCGCCAAGGACTTCGCGATCGTCAACGTCGGCGACCTCAACAAGTTCGACGACGGGGCGACCGTGAACACCGACACGCTGGCCCAGCGGCGCATCGTCAACGGCACCTACGACGGCCTGCGGGTGCTCGGCGAGGGCGAGTTGACCAAGAAACTCACCGTCAGCGCCGACCACTTCTCGGCCGGGGCCAAGGCCAAGATCGAGGCCGCCGGCGGCACGACGGTCCTGATCCCGCCGGTGAAGAAGCCGGTCCGCAACAAGATGGGCACGCAAGCGAAACTGCTCGTCGCCAAGCACGGCGGCAAGCCGAAGCCGGCCAAGGCTCCCAAGGCGTAGCGTCACGGTCGGGTCGAGTTTGGCATCAGGGCTGCACCATTGGGGGAGTGCCTCGCAACACTTCCCCAAGCTCGAAGGACGGCCCGCCATGCCGCAACTCAACTCCGACCCGCACGCCGACGGCTACATCTACACGCCCGAACACTGCGTGACGGCGCTGTTTGCCCCCGGAACTGACATGAACGCCTTGCGGACGGCGGCCCTCGCCGCCGGCAAGGGTGTGGGCCTGTCGGACGAGAACGTCTTCGTCTTCCAGGGCCAAGAAGGCGCGGGCCAGATCGACATCCAGGCCCACAAGCAGGGGGCGTACGCCCGGCTGCGGCGGGGCGTCGATAACGTCCTGTCCGACCAGATGGCGCTGCTGGAGCAGGCCGACCGCGTGCTGAAGAACAACGGCGGGGCGGCGGCGATTTACGTCGGCCCTGAAGACGCCGACGACCCGCACAAGGCCCGCCGCGCGGCCAACTTCTTGAAAGTCCACGGCGGGCAGGAAGTCTACTACTGGGGCGGACTTGCGATCGAGCGGATGTCCGGCGAGCCGGTCGTTGCCTGACCCCAGGCGACGACGGGGGCTACCAGTCGGCCCGCGAACTTACTAGAAACGACCCCCGGCGGTGGCGGAGTGACCCACTCCCCGGTCGCCGGGCGGTTTTCGTGACCGGGACTGGGACGGCTTCCACATGCTCTCGATGATTACGACCATCTTCAAGATCCCGGAACTCCGCCGGAAGATCTTCATCACGCTGCTCTTCCTGATGGTCTACCGCATCGGCTACTACGTGCCGCTGCCGATGATCGACCAGGCCAAGATGGCCGACAAGATGTCCCAACAGGCCACCGGCTCGTTCGGGCAGATCCTCGGCTTCGTGTCGCTCTTCTCGGGCGGCGACTTGAGCCAGGGGTGCATCTTCGCGCTGGGCATCATGCCCTACATTTCCGCGTCGATCATCATCCAACTGCTCTCGTCGGGCGTGCTGCCGTCGCTGGAGAAACTCCGCAAGGAGGGGGCGGCGGGGCAGAAGAAGATCAACGAGTACGTCCGCTACCTCACCGTACCGATCTGTGCGTTGCAGTCGTTCATGTTCGTGCAGGCGCTCATGCGGCCGGACGACGGCACCGGGGCCGGCATGGGCCTGGCGCAGCCGGGCTACGCCGACGGCTTTTACGGCGTGCTCTTCGGCGGCTCCGCGGTCCTCATCATGACGACGGGCTGCCTCTTCCTCATGTGGATCGGCGAGCAGATCGACGAGTACGGCATCGGCAACGGCGTCTCGCTCATCATCATGGCCGGCATCGTGGCGCGGCTGCCGCAGGCGACGGCGAGCCTGATCTTCGTGCCCGGCACGACGACCGTCAACCCGTCGCTGTACACCCTCGGCGGCGGCGAGTCGGGCGGCATCGGCCTCGAAAGCTTCCTGCTGCTGATGTTCCTGTTCGTCGCGGTCATCGTGAGTGTCATCGCGATCACCAAGGCGAAGCGGCAGATCCCGATGCAGTCGGCCAAGCACGTCCGCGGCCGCCGGCAGGTCGGCGGGACCAAGGCGTTCCTGCCGATGAAGGTCAACGCGGCGGGCGTCATGCCGGTCATCTTCGCCAGCACGATGTTGCTGATCCCCGGCCTGCTGTTCGACTCGCTCAGCGCGGTCGCCCCGAACCTGACGTGGGCCGGGGCGCTGGGCTCGGCGTTCCATCGCGGCGACGGCTGGTTCTACAATGTCGTGTACATCGCGCTGATCTACGTATTCTGTTACTTCTGGGTGGCCATCCAGTTCAACCCCAAGGAAGTCGCGGACAACTTGAAGGACCAGGGGAGTTTCATCCCCGGCTACCGGCCCGGCAAGAGTACGGCCGACTACCTCGAGCGGGTGCTGATGCGGATCACGTATGTCGGGGCGGCGTTCCTGGCGATCATCGCCATCATCCCGACGATCATCAGCACCAAGCTCGGCGTGAACCAACAGATCGCCGCGTTCTACGGCGGCACCGGGCTGCTGATCGTCGTGAGCGTGGCGCTCGACTTGGTGCAGAAGATCAACAGCCACCTCGTGATGCGCAACTACCCCAGCCTCACCGACGAGTGACGGCGGGCGACGGAACGACTGACAGTGCGACGACGACGGGGGGCCAAGTGCCCCCCGTTTTTAGTTCACACCTGACGCGCATCTGATCGACATGCCTTGCAGGGTGGCAATTTTAACTTCATGCGAAACGTTGAGTCGCTTGAGGGTACGGTATCAGAGTTGTCGCCGTCATCTTCCTCGGCATTTTTTACGAATTCGGTCCGGGCACGCTTGCGGTGGTTCCATGCAGGGTGTTAAGATTTAAAGTGCTGGGGGTTTCTTTGTCAAGTTGACACGTTGTCCGCCAGTTCCAGCCCGGTTTCCCTGCCGCTTTCGGCACTTCG
>JANXTD010000317.1 GCA_025352585.1 Fimbriiglobus sp. | reverse complement strand
ACGCAAGCGCTGCGGCTGATGCGGACGACGTAATCGACCATCCCCGAGTCGCGCGAGTCGCTGTCCCGGCGGTCCGATCGTTCTCTTGCCATGTTCGGGTGACCTATCTTCGCGCCGGGCTTCGCGCCACGGCTCGCGGTTGGAGTATTGCAAGGCACAGGACACCGGCCGGGCGAAACCTCGCCCCGGCCGCACGCGGGAGTCTGTCGGGGTTACGTCCGGGCCTTCTGGACGGGGCCGCTCGCGCCGCCCTTGGCCGCCTTGACCTTCTTGGGCACCGGCGCGACCGCCGGGTCCTTCTTGACCTTCACGACATCTTCCTTGCCCGTGCAGATCAGGCCGCCCTCGGTCGCCGCGCGGGCCAGCGCCTTGACGCGGCCGTGGAAGCGGTAGTGGCCGCGGTCGTAGGCCGCCTGGGTGATCCCCTTGGCCTTGGCCTTGGCCGCCAGCGCCGCCCCGACGACCGTGGCCGCCTTGACGTTCGAGCCGTGCTCGACCGTTGCGTCCTTGTCGTTGCTCGACGCGGCCACCAGAGTGACCTGGGCGTCGTCGTCGATGAGCTGCGCGTAGATGTGCAGGTTGCTGCGGTAGACCGACAGCCGCGGCATCGTCGCGGTGCCCTTGATCGACCGCCGCACGCGGTGCCGGCGGCGCTCGTTGCGCTTCGCCTTGAGTTTCTGAATGTCCATGTGGGTGGCCCAGTCGTGTTCGGAGTGTGTTCGGGGGAGGTCGCCGCGTTACTTGGTGAAGGTCTTGCCTTCCTTGCGGCGAACCACTTCGCCCTCGTACGACACGCCCTTGCCCTTGTACGGCTCCGGCTTCTTGCTCGCCCGCACCTCGGCCGCGAACTGGCCGACCTTCTGCTTGTCCGCCCCCGTCACGACGATCGTCGTCGGGTCCGGCACGGCGACCGTCACCCCCTCGGGCGGGTCGAGCAGCACGCGGTTGGCGAAGCCGACGGTCAGTTCGACCGCCTTGCCCTTCATCGACGCCTGGTAGCCGACGCCGGTGATCTTGAGCCGCTTCGTGTAGCCGTCCGACACGCCGACGACCATGTTGTTCACGAGCGCCCGCGTCAGCCCGTGCAGCGCACGGTTCTGGCGGTCGTCGTTGGGCCGCGTCACCGTCACCACGCCGGCGTCGAGTTTGACGACGATGTTAGGGTGGTGGACGAATTCGAGCTTGCCCTTCGGCCCCTCGACGTTGATCTTCGCGCCGACGATGGCGAACTTCACCGTCGCCGGGATCGGGATCGGGGCCTTACCAATTCTCGACATAACTAGTCCTCCAGGGCTTCACGCAGCGCGGTACAACCGGCTCCGACCGTAGCCCAACATGAATGAATCCAACCCCGCCGCCGGTGGTCACCAGACGGTGGCGAGGATTTCGCCGCCGACCTTGGCCTGCTTGGCTTGCCGGTCGCTGAGCACACCCTTCGAGGTGGTCAGGATCGCGATGCCGAGGCCGTCCAGCACGCGGCGGACTTCCTTGTACCCTTGATACACCCGGCGGCCCGGCTTCGAGTAGCGCGAAATGTTGCGGATGACCTTCTCGCCGTCCGGGCCGTACTTCAAGAACACTTGCAGCGTGACGTGGGCCTGGCCGAGGTCGGTCGTCTCGACGAACTCAGTACCCGCGTCGGTAGTCGTGTACTTGCCGACGCGGTAGCCCAGCACAAAGCCCTCATCCGCGAGGACCTTGGCGATGGCGATCTTGACCTTGGTCGCCGGCATCTCGACGTTCGGCTTCTCGACGTTGCTCGCGTTGCGGATGCGGGTCAGCATGTCCGCGATGGGGTCGGTCATCATGGGGCGAAAGTCTCCGGGTCGAGCCGAAACGGTGTGCGGGACGGCCCCCAAATCCTGGGAACCGAGAGGGCGAACGCGGTGTTACCAGGAGGCCTTTTGCACGCCCGGAATCAAGCCACTGCTCGCCAGGTCGCGGAAGATGATGCGGCAGACGCCGAACTTGCGGTACACGGCGCGGGGCCGGCCGGTGATCTTGCAGCGCATGCGGATACGAATCAGGTCGCGCGGCCGCAAGACTTTACGCGGGTCGCGGTCGGCCTCGGGCTTCGCCATCTCAATCTTGTGCGCGGCGATCGACGCCAACTGCACCTTGAACCGGGCCATCTTCGCTTTGGTGGACATGCAACAATCTCCCAGGACGGCCCGCATCGAAGCGCTGGCACGTCAGGCAAGAGTTCTATGGCGGAGTCAGTCGCGGGCAAAGGTTTCGCGGACTGGAAGTCCGCCGGGCGGCGTACCGATTCGGCTCGTGACTTTCGCAACGCTGAACCGGCCGTACCGCAAGACACTGTTAACTTAACGACCCCGGCGAAGCCGTCGAGGCGAGTTTGCGGGATTTCCGGCCTACTGCTCGCGGAACGGCATGCCAAGGAGTTTCAGCATCTCGCGGGCCTCTTCGTCGTTCTTGGCCGTCGTGCAGATCGTAATGTCCATGCCCTGCGTGAAGTTAACTTTGTCCGGGTCGATTTCGGCGAAGGCGAGTTGCTCGTTGAGGCCCATGTTGTAGTTGCCGTTGCCGTCGAACGACTTGGGCGACACCCCGCGGAAGTCCCGGATCCGGGGCAGCGTCAGGTGGATGAAGCGGTCCAGGAACTCGAACATGCGGGTGCCACGCAACGTCACGCGGCAGCCGATCTCTTGGCCCTCGCGCAGACGAAAAGCCGAAACCGACTTCTTCGCCTTGGTGATCTGCGGCCGCTGGCCGGCGATCAGGCCGAGGTGCTCAACCGCCTCGCCGATACGGTTCTTGTCTTGCAACGCCTTGCCGACGCCCATGTTCAAGACGATCTTGGTAATCTTCGGCAGGCTCAGCGCGTTGTCGCGGCCGGTCTTGGCCTTGAGCGCGGGAACCACGTCTTTGTTGTACTTCTCCAGCATCCGGCTCATCGATCGACTCCAACAGGTGCCGGGAAGTGTGACCCATCCCGACGGGCGACACGCGGCAAGGGAAAACGGGAAGCGGCGGGGAAAACCCCCGCCGCCATCGTGAATCACTGGATTACGCCGGCTTGGCGAACTTGGGCTTGGGCTTGCTCAAGGAGCGGATGCGGGCACCGCTCTTTTTGGCGTACAGTTCCTTAGTGCCGTCGGCCGCGTAGCGGACGCCGACCTTGGTACGCGTGCCGGTCGAGGGGTCGATGAGCGACACGTTCGACACGGCGACCGGCATCTCCTTCGAGAGCCGCCCGCCCTGCTGGTTGCCGCGGCTCGGCTTCATGTGCTTGTAGACGCGGTTGACGCCCTCGACGACGACCTTCTCGTCGGCGCGAACCACCCGCAGCACCTTGCCGCGCTTGCCCTTGTCGTCGCCGCAAGTCACTTCCACCAGGTCGTCTTTGCGAATAAACATCTCAACTCGTCCTTTACGATTCGTTACCCACGCGACGCGGAGCACCACCAACTACAAACTGATAACGACCAACTACTAAACCACTTCGGCCGCGAGGCTGATGATCTTGTTGAACTTGGCCCGCAGCTCGCGGGGGACCGCTCCGAAGATGCGGGTGCCGCGCGGGTTGTTGTCGTTGTCGAGCAACACCAAGGCGTTGCGGTCGAAGCGGACGTAGCTGCCGTCTTCGCGGCGGGTCGCGACGCGGGTGCGGACGACAACGCCCTTGATCACGTCGCCCGGCTTCACGTCGCCGCCCGGCAACGCCTTCTTGACGCTCGCGCGGATCAGGTCGCCGAGGTAGGCCACGCGGCGCTTGTTGCCGCCGAGAACCTGGATACACATGACTTCCTTGGCACCGGTGTTGTCGGCGACATCAAGGTACGTATACATCTGAATCATGGTCACATCCCGTAAGCGGCCGCGAACGGCCTTGGTCATTGGCCGTTACGACTTGACGCCCGTGGCTTCGGCAACCTGGCTGCCGGCGAGGCTCTTGGCCCCTTCGATGTTCGACAGCGTCCGGCTCGGGGCGAGTTTGACGACCCGCGTCAGCCGCCAGCGCTTGGTCCGCGACAGCGGCCGCGACTCCATCGCCTCGATCGTGTCGCCCAGTGCCGACTCGTTCTTCTCGTCGTGGACGTACAGAATGGTGCGTTGCTTGATGTACTTGCCGTACTTCGGGTGCTTAACCAGCGTCTGAATCTCGACGCGGCGCGTCTTGAGGTTCTTGTCGCGGGTCACGATGCCGGTCACGATGCGGCGGACGCCCCGGACTTCGGGGGCGGCGGCTTCGGCGGTGGCGGGAGGCGTGGTCGTGTCGGCCATGAGTTACTTTCCCTTCCCGGTCGTGGCGGGAATCGCTGCGGCCGTCGCCGGCGTCGGGGTGGAAGCGAGCTTGATGGCCCGCACGGTTTGGATCACGGTCAGCCGCTGGTAGGTCCGCAGGGCGCGGCGCTTGCCGGGGGCGGAGGCCTCGACCTTCGCCGACTCGGCGGCGATGGCGGCGTTGAGCGCGGCGTCCGGCATCGCGGCGATCTTGACGAGTTCGCGGCGGCGCTGCTCGGACTTGACGCGGGCGATGTCCTTCTTGGACTTCTTCACTTCGCTCGACGTGTTCTTCTTGTCGGTCGAGGCGAGGAAGCGCAAATTGAAGATCGACTTCTCGGTGTCCGAGAGGGTGAGGGCGAGCACGTCGTCGCTCATCCCGTGCAGTTCACTCGAGTTCATGGTCCCACCAAGTCGCCAGGTCTTGAACGGTGACTCGGGGCGAACGCCGCCCCGAGGTGTCTGTCAGTTCCATCCATGCTATCACTAAATCGCCGGGCGTCGCGGGACGAACCGGCACTTGAACGGCATCTTGTAGGCGACGCGGGCCAGGCAGCCCTTGGCCTGGGCCTCGGGGATGCCGCCCACCTCGAACAGGATCTGGCCCGGCTTCACGACCGACGCCCAGTACTCCGGCTCGCCCTTGCCCTTGCCCATCCGGGTCTCGGCGGGGATGGCGGTGATGCTCTTGTGTGGGAAGACGCGGATGTAGTACCGGCCTTCGCCCGAGACGAACCGCGTCATCGTGATGCGGCCCGACTCGATGCACTCCGCGCTCAGCCAGCCGCCCTCCAGGGCTTGCAAGCCGTAGTCGCCGTAGGCGACGTAGTTGCCTCGGGTCGCGTTACCCCTTACGACGCCGCGCTGGCTTTTTCGAAACTTGACCCGCTTGGGCATCAGTGGCATCGTTGATATCTCCGCTCAAGTAGTCGCCGTTGTTGATCCAGCACTTGATCCCGATGTTGCCTTGCGGCGTCGAAGCTTCGGTGAACCCGTAATCGACCTTGGCCCGGAGCGTGGAGAGGGGGATCGAGCCTTCCATCCCCTTCTCGCAGCGTGCCATTTCGGCCCCGCCGAGTCGGCCGCTGAGCTGGAGCTTGATGCCCTTGGCCCCGTTCTCCATCGCCCGCTGCATCGCCTGCTTCATCGTGCGGCGGAAGCTGGCCCGCCGTTCGAGCTGCTCCGCGATGTCGTCCGCGACGAGTTGCGGGTCGATCTCGGGGCGGGTCACTTCGATCGTCTTCACGTCGATGTGCCGACGGGTCAGTTTCTCGAGAGCCTTCGTGAGCTTCTCGATCTTCTCGCCCTTCTTACCGATGATCGCTCCGACGCGGCTTGAATAGATCGTGACGATCACCCGCTCGCGGGTCCGCTCGATCTTGATGCGGCCGATGGCCGGGCGAGTTTGCTTGCGATCCTTCGACTGTGTCAAGTACTTGTGGATGAACTTCCGTACGTTGTAGTCTTCGAGCAGCAGCTCGCCGTAGTCTTGCTTGTTGGCGTACCACGCGCTCTGCCAGGTCTGGAAGATCCCAGTGCGGAAGCCGGTCGGTCGGACTTTCTGGCCCATTCGCAATACCCCTGATTCGTCGCCGTGTTCGGTGTGAGTCGAGAGCCGTTATTGGGCCGCCGCCGGTTGCGGAGTTTTGTTCGCCTGGGCCGTCGTGGCAGCCTCGGCGATCGCTTCGGGGTCGGCCAAGATCACAGTGATGTGAGCCAGGCGACGCAAGATGCCGAAGGCCGTGCCGCGGGCGCGGGGCTGAATCCGCTTGAACATCGGGCCGCCGTCGATGCGGATCTCGTGGACCACGAGGCCTTCGAGGTTCTGGCAGCCCTTGTCCTCGGCGTTGCCGTAGGCGCTCTTCAGGACGCCTTCGATGAGGCGGGCACCGCGGTTCGGGTAGAACCGCAAGGCCTCGATCGCCTCGTCCACGTTCTTGCCGTAGATGAGGTGGGCGAACGGGCGCATCTTCCGCGGTCCCATGTCGGCAAATCGGTGTTGGGCTTTGTACAACATGGTTCCGCTCGAAGGTTGTGTCCGCGTGATCCCGAATGTTCGTTACTTACCGGACTACTTACCGGCCGGGGCCTTGGCCTTACCGCCGGAGTGCCCCTTGAAGGTGCGCGTCAGGGAGAACTCGCCGAGCTTGTGCCCGATCATGTCCTCGGTGACGTAAACCTTGATGAACGACCGACCGTTGTGAACCAGGAAGGTCATGCCGATGAAGTCGGGGATGCAGGTGCAGTCCCGCGCCCACGTCTTGATGGCTTCCTTGTTGCCGTTCTTGGCGACCTTGGCTTCGAGCCGCTGATCGACGTACGGCCCCTTCTTCATCGAACGGCCCATGCCGAATACCCCTACGCTGAATGTTCAAGGTCCAAGGATCGCAGTCAATTAACCGTTGTTCGTCTGGAACGGCCCGGCCGGGCGACGCCGGACGATCGAGTTGTTCGAGGGTTTCTTCTTGCCGCGGGTCTTGCCGCCCTTCGACAGCACGCCCGTTTTGGACATCGGGTTGCGGCCGCCGGCGGTGCGACCCTCGCCGCCGCCCATCGGGTGGTCGGTCGGGTTCATCGAGGTGCCGCGGTTGTGGGGCTTGCGGCCCTTCCAGCGCATCCGGCCTGCCTTGCCCATGCTCACGTTCATGTGGTCGGGGTTCGACACCGAGCCGATGGTCGCCCGGCACTTGACCGACACCTTGCGGACTTCGCCGGAGGGCATCGTCAGCAGCGCCTGGCCCTTGTCGCGGGCGTTCAACGTCGCGGTCGTGCCGGCCGAGCGGCAAATCTGGCCACCGCGACCCGGCGTCAACTCGACGCAGTGAACCGTCGTGCCCAGCGGGATGCGGGAGAGCGGCAGGCAGTTGCCCAGCCGCGGCTCAACGGCGTCCAGGTCGCCGGACATCAACTTGTCCCCGGCCTTGAGGCCGTCGGGGGCGAGGATGTAACGCTTGTCGCCGTCGGTGTACTTGACCAAGGCAATGCGGCCGGACCGGCACGGGTCATACTCGACCGAGAGGACCTCGCACTCCATGCCGTCTTTTTTGCGCTTGAAGTCGATGGCCCGCAACTTCTGCTTGTGGCCGCCACCTCGGTGGCGGGTGGTCGTGATGCCGTGGTGGTTGCGGCCGCCGGTCTTCTTGCGGGGGCTGAGCAGGTGCTTGGCCGGCTCGTTGACGCCGGGGTTGGTACACTCCGCGAAGTCGGAGACGCTACCGCCCCGGCGACCTGCGGATGTCGGACTGTATTGACGAATCGCCATGAGTCACCTTCCCCGAACCAATGTCAACCTTGAAGCGTCAGCCGTCGTGAACCTTGAACCCGTCGGCGTCAGATGAAGTCGATGCGGTCGTCGGCGTGGACTGTAACGATCGCCTTCTTCCAGTCGGCCTGCTTGCCCGGAATCTGCTTGAAGCGGGCCAGCTTGCCCATGTAGTTCTGCGTCCGCACGCCCTCGACGCGGACGTTGAACAGTTCCTCGACGGCTTCCCGAATCTGGTTCTTGTTGGCCAGCGGGTTCACCATGAAGGTGTAGGCGTTCGAGCGCGTCGTCAGGTGGGTGCCCTTCTCGGTGATGAGCGGGCGGATGATCACCTGGTACGGGCGCAACTCGACGCCGGAGTCGCCGTGCACGCAGGGCTTACGGCTCTCGAGTTTGCGGACATACCGCTTCGGTCTCGGACGACTACGCATCGCAATATCCTCAAAGCCGCCGCACGAGGTGCAGAAGCGTGTTCCTGACTTACTTGCCGACGGCGGTGAGACTGTCGTAGGCGGCCCGCGTCAGCACGAGGGTCTTTTGCTTCAGCACCGTGTAGGCGTTGAGTTCCGCGGCCGGGAGGACTTTGACTCCCCCGAGGTTGCGGCTCGACTTGTACACGTTCATGTCGTGCCCGGCCGTCGCGATCAACGCCGTCGTGTCGAACAGCGTGACTTCTTTTTCGGTCGTCGTCTCGACGTTGTTGGCGTCAACGGCCTTGACCATCTTCTTGCCGGCCTTGATCGCCTTCAAGATGCCAACCATATGCTTCGTGGCGGGGGCCGCCATCGTGAGCGTATCGACGATGATGACCTTGCCGTCGAC
>JANXTD010000297.1 GCA_025352585.1 Fimbriiglobus sp. | reverse complement strand
GGACGGTGTTGTTGTACTCGGCCCGGTTGAGCCGCCGCAGGGTGACGCGGCCGGGGTCCTTGGGGCCGACGCAGTTGACTTTGATAAAGCTGGCATCGACGAGCGTCAGGAACTCGGCCTGCTCAGTTGCGGCCGGTCGCGGCTTCTTCTTCGGCGGCATCTCGCCGTTGGAGACGACCCGGACAACGGTCTCCCACATCGCGCGGTCCTTGCGGGCCGCCGCGCCGGTGGCGTAGATGTCGAGCGGCACGCCGCCGGCCTGCTTCTCGGAGTTGTGGCAGCTATTGCAGTGCTTCGCCAGGTACGGATTAATCTTGTCCGCGAGCGCCGTGTCGGCGGCAGTCGGTGACGCGGTAACTTTGGCGGGGGCCGGGTCGGCGGCGGTCGCGTAGAGGACCACGCCCATCACCAGGAGTGGCGCGGCGAACACGGCAAGGCGAGCAAACCGCGTCATGGAGACCGGCTCCGACACCGAGAAGGGGGGCAGGCGGGGGCGAACGGCGGGCAGGCGGGATTCGACACCGGCATTATTCGCCACGCGGCGAGTTGCGGCAACAGCAAATCCGATGAGAGTCGGCGCGGGCAGAGTGGGAGAGCGGGGGACGATAGTCCCCCAAGACTTCCAGTGTCGTGCGGCTCACTCATGGCAAAAGGCTCGGAGGACTATCGTTCCCCGCTCACCGGTCGTTACGACGCGGCCGCCTCGACGATTGGCTCCAGGTGCGTGATGTGCCGCATCGACACGAGCACTGGCTCGTCGAAGAACTCGCTCTCGACATTTCGCCGCTGGCCAAGGATCAAAACCGTGCGGCCGACAAGCGTCATTTCCGGCTCGCGGATCGTGTACTCGACGTTGCCGGTGACGTGGACTTTGAAAGGCAGGAACGGCCGGCGCTTCAGCAGCGAACTGATCTCTTCAGGCGACATCGGGACTCCTTTTAAATGGGTGCGTGCCATTGTACCACAACCCCGCCACTTACCGCGTCGCGTCCTGGTGCGCCAGCACGAGCTTGATTTCGTCGTAGGTCACCTGCTCGTCGAGGGCGTCGTAGATCGCCTTGAGCGTCTCGCGGCCGTGGGTCTGCGCGGCGGCGGCGATCTCGACGTAGTCGTCGTCGCGCACCCACCGGCTGATGTCGGTCGGCTTCTCGGCCTCGATGAACTCCACGAGGTAGCCGACCGCCGTGCTGCGGGCCACGTCGAGTTGCTGCACCACGTCCTCGATGTAGGTCGCGTCGCGGTACATCGAGAAGGCGAGCTTCTTGCGGTCCGTCACCGCCCGCGCGCCGCCCGACGCCGCCTTGCGGGCGGTCACCACCGCCAGCGCCGCCGCGGGGGAGTGGTCGAGGATCAGCTTCAGGAAGGTCAGGCCGTAAGCTTTGAGCTTCACGTCGCCGACCCCGGTGACTTGCCGCATGGCGTCGAGGGTCTTGGGCGGGCTGGCGGCGAAGGCCAGCAGCACGCTGTCCGGCAGCACCCGGTACGCCGGCACCTTCTCGGTGTTGGCCAGGTCGCGCCGCAGTTGCCGCAGCTTCTCGAACAGTTCCGCGTCGTAGTTCGACCCCAACAGCGGCGTGTTAGCACTCGGCCGGCCAGCGTTCGTCGTCGCCGCGGCCCCCCGCCGAGCCGGGCGTTCCTTGTCGTGGCGGACGAGTTCGATCAGCCGCACGGCGTGCCGGCCGTGCATGACCTCCCACGACAGCTTCGTGAGCTTCAGCACGGGATACTCGCCCTCGGATTGGGCGATCGCCCCCTGGCCGAGCAGTTGGTAGACCCAGTCGCGCAGGGTGTTCAGCGAGACTTCGCGTAGCAAGCCGTGGGTGCTGAGTTGGTCGTGCCGGCGCGACGTGACCGCCTCGGAGCGGTCGCCGTGCAGCACCGACACGACGTGGCCGACGCCGAACGCCTGGTTGACGCGCGCCACGCACGACAGGATCTTCTGCGCGACCGTGATCGCGTCGGGGACTTCGGTCACGTCGCCGAGGCACAGGTCGCACGCCCCGCAGGTCGGGGATTCGAGCGTCTGGCCGAAGTGCTGGACGAGCGCCTTGTGCCGGCAGACCGCCCCGCGGGCGTAGCGGTCCATGTCTTCGAGGTGCCCCAAACAGGCCGGCACGAACTCCGCCGCGACCACCTCGCCGCGCCCAGCCGCCTCGTGGGCCGACTTCTCGATCATGCTGCGCAGCTGAATCTTGTCCGCCCCCGAGTAGAGCAGCACGCACTCCGACGGCAGCCCGTCGCGGCCCGCCCGGCCGGCCTCTTGCTGGTAGTTCTCGATCGACTTGGGCATGCCGACGTGAATGACCGCCCGCACGTCGGGCCGGTCGATGCCCATGCCGAAGGCGACCGTCGCCACGACGATCGGGGCCTCGGCGTTGGTGAACGTCTCCTGCGCCCGGCGGCGGTCGTCGTTGTTCATGCCGGCGTGGTAGGCCAGGGCGTGGTAGCCCGAACCGCGTAACTGCGCCGCCAGGGCATCGACATTGGCGCGGCTCAGGCAGTACACAATCGCCGCGTGGCCGCGGTGCCGGTCGAGGACTTCGCGGACCTGCTTCGTCTTGTCGAGCCGCGGCAACACGCGGTAGATGAGGTTGGGCCGGTCGAAGTTGCCGACAAGGATTTCGGGGTCGTCGAGTTGCAGTTGCCGGGCGATGTCGAGCCGCACGGTCTCGGTCGCCGTCGCCGTGTAGGCGTGGATGCTCGCGCCGGGGAACACCTCGCGCAGTCGGCCGAGCTTGCGGTACTCGGGGCGGAAGTCGTGGCCCCACTGCGAGATGCAGTGCGCCTCATCGATCGCGACCGCCGACACGCCGAAGCCGTTCAGGTAGCCCGTGAAGCCTTCCAGCGTCAGCCGCTCCGGGGACGCAAAAACAATCGGCGACGAGCCGTGCTTGAGCGACTGCACCGCGTCGGCCTTCTCCGCGGCCGTCTGCGAACTGTTGAACCCGATCGCGTTGACGCCGATGCGTTGCAGCGAATCGACCTGGTCCTTCATCAAGGCGATCAGCGGCGAGACGATCAGCGTCACGCCCTTGGCCCCCCCGGCGTGCCGGTAGACCGCCGGGGCCTGGTAGCAGAGCGACTTGCCGCCGCCGGTGGGGAGTACCACGAGCGAGTCGCGCCTGGCGAGCACGGCGGCGATGGCGCGCTCTTGCATGGGCCGCAGTTGGCGGAACCCCCAGTGCTCTTGCACGACCGCCATGAGCCGATCCGGCAACCCCGCCATCCGCCCGCCCCTCCTGGACCAATTGGCTACAGTGCCCCGAGTGGGCGATTGACGCAAGGTCGGTTGCGTCGCGAAACAGAAGGCATTTTTACCGCGGAGGAGCAGAGTAGCGGAGAAATCCGTAGGAGTTACGCAGTTGGGACCCTGGGTAGTTTGCGAAGTGCTGTTTCAAG
>JANXTD010000289.1 GCA_025352585.1 Fimbriiglobus sp. | reverse complement strand
GGCCGGTCGTCCGGCCCCGTGGCGAGCAGGTCCATCGTCTTGGCGGAGCCTTCGAGGATGGCGCGGGCGTTGACGAGGTCGGTGGTACACAGCCCGACGCCGCCGATCTCGCGCACGCTGCGGCGGAACGGGTAGTTGGTGTACCCGGCTAGGGGTGCCAGCGTGAACCGCGAGGCGAGCGGCACGCCGCCTATGGACAGGGGGTCGCGGTAGTGTTCGGGCGGGGCGGGATGGAACATGGGGGCATTTTAGGCGCGGCGGACACGAGGCAAAAGGCGAAGCAATGATTTAGCCGCGGGGGGCGGCTTCGGTCAGAGTGCTGAGTTCAAAGTGCAGAGTGCAGAGTGGAAATCCGCGGAGTCATCGGCTGGGCGATCTTCTTAACATTCTGCATTCTGCACTCTGCACTTTGAACTCAGCACTCTGACCGAAGCCGCGCACCCCACGGCGAAACGTTTTAGGTTTCGGCGTTCCAGCGCACGAAGTCCCACACGGTCACCAAACCCAGCCCCCGCGCCGCCACCTCGCGCGGCTCGCCCACGGCGGTGCCGCCCAGCATTGCCCAGGCCTCGCTGCTCAGGCTCACGCGGCCCGGCACGCCGTGGCTCTCGACGCGGCTCGCGGCGTTCACCGTGTGGCCCCACACGTCGTAGCTGAACTGCACGCGGCCCAAGACGCCCGTCACCACGGGGCCGACGTGGATGCCGACGCGGACCTGCCACGCCGCCGGGTGCGCCTTCGCGTCCTCGACGAAGTTCAGCCCGCACTTCAACAGCGTCAGCGCCGGGTTGACCGACTCGCCGGTCAGGCCGACGACGCCCATGAAGGCGTCGCCGATCGTCTTGATCTTCTGCACCCCGTGCCGCGCCGCCGTAACCTCGAACTGCTCCACCAGAGTTTGGAGGAGGCGGATCACCGGGGCGGGGTCGTCGCGGTACTGCTCGGCGAACTTGGTGAAGCCGACCACGTCGAGGAACAAGACGCCGACCATCTCGTGGTGGCGCGGGGCGATCGTGCCGGTCTGCTCCCACTCGGCGACGGCCGACGGCGGGAAGATCGCGCGGACCAGGCCGTTGATGCGCGCCTGGTACTCCCCCTCGCGGTCGCGCAGTCGCTTCTTCTCGAGGCACGCCGTGATGCGCGCCCGCAGCAACTCCGGCCGCACCGGGCGCGTCAGGTAGTCCTCGGCCCCGGCGGCGATGCAGGCGAGCAGCGTATCGTCCTCGCCGAGGGCGCTGACCATGATGACCGGCAGGTCGCGGGTGCGCGGCTCGGTCTTGAGGCGCACCAGCACGTCGGGGCCGGACAAGCCCGGCATCATCACGTCGAGCAGCACGAGGTCGATCGGCTCGCGGCCGGCGTCATCGAGGCGCTCGAAGGCCTCCAGCCCGCCGGCGACGATCTCGACCGCGTGGCCCTGGTTCACGAGCATCCGCGCCACCAGGTCGCGGCCGAACTCGTTGTCATCGACGACGAGCACCCGGCCGGTGGGGGCGTTGGCGTCGGTGCCGCGGCGGGCGACGGCGTGCGGCAGTTGGGCCAGCATCAGCCGCACCGCCTCGGGCACGCTCGACTCCCCCCCGGCGTCGCGGCCGAAGCTGATGACCTGCTCGATGAGGTCGATCACCCGCCGGGCCGTCGAGAGGGTGCGCGCCAGGTCGTCGGCGATCTGGGCGTGGACCGCCGCGGGGGCCGCCTCGCGCACCTCCTCGCAGGCCATGATGATGAACGACGCCACCCCGCGCAGGTCGTGCCGCACCGCGCGCCAGAAGTGCCGGTCCCCTTGCTCCGGCAGGCCGGCGTCCGGGGCGGTGATGCGCTCCACCTGCCGGGAGAAGTGCTGCGCCCGCTCGGCGATGCGCTCGGCCTCGCGGACCGCCTCGGCGTCGGCCGTCGTCTTCGCCGCCGCCAAGAGCGCGCGGGCGTACTCCTCGAGCGCCGCGGCGGGGGCCGTCAACTCCTGTCGCAGGTACGCGGAGCGGGCGCGGCCGCTCAGGGCTTCGGGCGGCGGCGGCGCGGTCGGGGGCGATTCGTCCACGTCATTCGGCCCCGGTCAGGAGGCGAATCTTCGCCAGGAGCCGGTCCAAATCGACCGGCTTGGTCTCGTAGTCCTTGGCCCCCGCCGCCAGCGCCCGGTCCCGGTCCTCCTGCATCGCGTGCGCCGTGAGCGCGATCACCGGGATGCCGGCGGTCAGCGGGTCGGCCTGCAACAGCCGCATGGCGTCGAAGCCGTCGAGGTTGGGCATCTTGATGTCCATGAGGATCAGCGCCGGCCGCTCCGACAGGGCCATTTTCAGCCCCTGCTCGGCCGAGGTCGCCCCGACCACGGTGAAGCCGCGCCGCGACAGCCGGCGGTCGAGCAGCTCGATGTTCTCCGGCTCGTCGTCCACGATCAGGATCGTCGTCACGTCTCAACCCCCGTCCCGGCCGACAACCTCGGCGTCAGTGTGCGGACCAGCTCGGCGATCGGCTCGAACTGCGTCAGGTCGCCCTTCTCCAAAATGCGGGCCACGCGGCCGTTGAGCCGCGCCCGGTCGTCGGCGGTCAGGTCTTTGGCCGTCAGCACCACCACCGGCACGCGGGCACCGGGGAAGCGCTTGGGCAGCTCGGCCAGGAAGCCGAAGCCGTCGAGCACCGGCATCATCAGGTCGAGCAGGATCATCGACGGGTAGCGCACGGCGATCATGCGCAACCCCGCCTCGCCGTCGGTCGCCTCGACCACCTCGCGGCCGTCGCGCTCCAGGAACCGGCGGACCATTTCGCGGCACTCGGGGTCGTCGTCGATGAC
>JANXTD010000279.1 GCA_025352585.1 Fimbriiglobus sp. | reverse complement strand
CAGCAATTGCTGCGTTAAAGCGGCCACGTTCCCGGCACTTTCCCGCGCCGCGGGGTCGGGCGGGGCGACGAACGTGCTCCGCGCGTTGTCCACCTGAGCGTAGGCGAGTTCGACCGCGCGCTGTTGCAGATTGTACGTCTCGGCCAACTGCCGCAGGGTGCGCAAATCCTGCCGCGAGTCGGTGAGAATGTTGTCCTCGAACGCCTGCAAGTTGCGCCGCTGCCGCTGGTAGGCGATCAGCGACGACCGGTAGCTGTTGCGCTCGGCCCGCCGGACGAACGGCGGCTCGGCCCGGATGGTGAGCGTGTTCTGCGTCCGCGTCTGGGCCAGCGCCGAGCCGTTGTTGCCGCCGGGCGGGGTCGTCGCCGCGAGGTCGTACTGCACGTCGAAGGTACCCAGCAGCGAGTTCGCAGTCACGGCGATTTTGCGCCACTGGTCCACGACTTGCGCCCGCGCGTTCATGAGGTCGAGCCGGTTGACGAGCGCCGCCTGGGCCACCTTCGTGTACGCGTCGTCGAGCGGCATCCGCAGCAGGTCGCAGCCGTCAACGGCGAGCGCCGGCAGTTGCGGGTAGGTCGCGCGGATGCGGCTCAGGCGCTGGTCGCGCGGCTGGATGGCGACGAGCGCCCCAGCCTCGAAGACCGCGCGGAACTGGCTGGCCTGCTCGCCCGCCTGACGCTCCGGGGGCAGCCGCAGCCACGACTGCATCTCGTAGCGGCGCAACTGCTGCTCGAAGCCGATGCGATCGACGGCCGCCTCGATCGCCGCGAGTTCGCCGATCAGTTCCGGCGGCTCGGGCAGGTTCTTGGCCTGGCGGTCGGCCCGCACGTCGTACAACTTACGCCGGGTTTCTGAGAGGGCCGTGAATTGCCGGGCGAGTTCCGCGTCGAGCTGGCGGCGAAGTTCCGCGGCCTGGGCCGGGTAGTCGCGGGCGAAGCGGGTGCCGCGCACCAGCGGGCTTTCGGTGAACAGCTTCATCCACCGCGTCCGCAGCGCCGCCCCCGGCTCCCCCGGCGTGAACTGGCCGCCGGCCGCCTCCACGTCGCGCAGTTGCTCGTACACGTCCTCGAAGCGGCCGAGTTGGGTGCGGATCGGCCGCAGCGGGCCGTCGTCGAGTTCGATCGGCATCGTCGCCGGCACGCCGAGTTGCAGCTTGAACGCGTCGAGGTTGTCGAGGTAGAGCCGCGTGCTGACGAGGACCGTCGAGCGGCTCCGCAGCAGGTTCTGCTCGACGCGGTTGACCTGCAACTCGTTGACCCCGCCGCCCTCCTTGAGGTTCTCGAAGAGCAGCAAGAACTGCTCGAGGGCCGCGACGTTTTTGCGCTCGTTGGCGAGCGTCGCCCCGCGCAACACCGTCGGCAGGTAGCCGACTTGCCGGGCGGTGAGGTTGGCCCCGACGCCGCGGCCGAGGTTCGCCGCGAGTCCTTGCAAGCCGTAGGGGTTGTTGGCGTAGTCGCCCTGCCCCGCCATCGCCACGTAGAAGACCTTGCGGAAGCGGGCGTAGGAGCGCACGGCGTAAAGAAGTGTCCGCTCGGCCTGCGTCAAGTTCTCGAGCGTCACCGCCCAGCCGCCGCCGCGTAACAGCGGCTGGAGGAAGGTCACGCCGAGGTTCGACAGGCTGACTTGCGGGTTGACGCCGGAGAGGTCGACGACGATCTGGTTGGCGAGGCGCACCACGAGCGTCGCACCGGTGGCGAAGCGGCGGTTCACGCCGGCGGTCGTGCTGAAGCTCCACTGGTCGCCGCCGCCGCCGGGCAGGTCGCGGCCGAGGCTGGTGCGGACGAGTTGCTCCGAGGCGAACGCCTGCGCCGCGAAGCTGAAGCGCTCCAGCGTCACCGGCAGCGCGGCGAGGTACAGGTCTTCGCGGCGGTCCTGGAATTCGCGGGCGTTGAACAGCGCCAACTCGATCGACTGGTCGAGGCGCAGGCGGAAGGGCGGGTCGGCGGTGGCGAACACATTCTGGTAGTTGGCCGTGCCGCCGACGACCGCACTCAGCGCTTCGTTGGCCGCCGCCGCGCCGTCGAGTTTCTTCTTCGGCTCCGCGGCGAGCGTCGCGGCGTCCTCGGCGCGGTTGGCGGCGTCCCAGGCGCAGATTTGCGCAATGTACCCGTCGCCCTCGGTGCGGCCGGCCCCGCCGCGGCCGGGGCGTTGCGGCGTCGGGGCGGTGAGGTTGGCGTAGTAGTCGTCGGGCGGGTACGGCGGGAAGTCGGGGCAACTCGGGTCGGCGAAGCGGGCGCGGCCGTCGGGGTAGGCGTGCCAGTTCTCGACGGCCCAGGCGGGGTTCACGTTCTTCTGCGTGATGACGCCCTCGACGTCGCGGTCGGCCCGCTGGCGGAACGCCTGCCGCGAGCAGCCGGCCAGCGTCGCCAGGGTCAGCGTGAGCGTCACGGCGACCCGCGTCCAGTTCCCCCGCATGTCGTGAACCCCCGTCGTGAGAACCGCGCCCCGTAGCGCATCCGTCACGAACGGTATCGACCGCGGAGTTTACCCCACTTGACGCCGATGACGCCGAATCGCGGCCGCCGTCACTTCATCTCGTTGAAGCGCCAGGTCGGCACGTTGGCGGGCAACTCGGCCTGGGCGTAGGCCTCCTCACCGATCATGTCGCGCAGCTTCTTCAGCGCCTGCCGGCGTACGGTCACGTAGTAGAAGTCGCAGCGGGCGTCGCGGACCGAGTCCCACACTTGGTACAGCCGGTCGGTCTCGGTGACGACGTTGCGGAGGCTGTCGGCGCGGTCGGCCTCGAGTTGCCGGCGCTCGTCGATGTGCCGGCGGAAGACGCGGTTGAACTTCACCTGCTCGTTGACGAAGTGCCGCTCCGGGAAGCGGACGCTGTCGCCGACCTTGGGGGCGTCTTCGAGGTCGCGGTAGCGGCGGCGCAGCATGTTCAAGTCGGTGCAGAAGTCCTCGGCACGGGTCAGGACGTAGCGCGTCTCGCGCTCGTCGAGGATTTCCCACTTCACCGCGACCTGGTGGATGGCGTCGCGCAGGGCGGGGAAGTCGGCCTCCGGGGGGCACGGGGCCGGGATGCCGGGGGGGATCGTGAGCAACATTGCCGCGATCAGGAGTTCGCTACCAGCCATGACAAACCCTCCGCGATGGCACCGGGGGCAACCGGTGTCGGGACAGTGCGGGCGCGGCCCCGTAATGGGGCGCGGCCGCGGGCGACGATGAGGAAGCGGTCCGGGGAAGCGGCCGGGAGGAGGAGGCTCGGTGGGTGAGCCTGGGGCCGGGTCGGCGAACCGAACGGGGACCTGATCCGTGGAACGGCGTGGGGGGTTTGGGGCCACACGTCGCGGGATCGGTTGGGCCTTAGCGGACCACCGGAAGCCCCGCGGGTCAGGAAGCGAGTGCGATCTGTATCGAACTCGCCGGTAACTTACAAGACATTTCCCGTGCCCGACGGCGAAAAATCTCTGAATCCACTTCTGACGCCGCCGTTACAACCGCTCCCAACCCCGAAGCCGCACGTTTCCAGGCACTTCGTCGGGGTCGCCAGGGGGGAGAAATCCCGGCGGACACCTGGGCCGTTGCGCGAGTCGCGGGCAGCCTGCCGCGCCTGGGGCAGCGCTTGCCCGACGCGGGGCAACGCGCGGCTCAGTTGCGGCTGACGAGTCGCGCCAGGGCGTCGGTCGCGGCCTTCTTCACGAGGTCGTGTCCCGACTCGGCGCAGGCGTCGAGGTAGCTCACGTAACTCGACTCGTGGTAGCCGAGGCGGGCGAGCTGCGCGATGCAGTGCGCCCGCACGCTCGGGGCGGGGTCGATCAGCGCGGCGCGGGCGAGCGTCGCCTTGACCTCGGCCCGCCCGCCGTAGCGCCCCTCGGCCAGCGCCGTCGCCGCCCGCTCCCGCGACGACGGCCGCAGCGCCTGGAACAGGTCGTTGACGAACGGCTGGACCTCTTCGAGCATCTGCGCCGGAATCCCCTGCGCCCGCACCGCGACCTCGGCCGGCGCGGCCGGCACCACGCGGCTCGCCTGGACGACCACCGGCGGCGTCACAGGGGCGGGCGGCGCGGCCACGACGGGCGGCGCGACCACGACGGGCGGTGCGACCACGACGGGCGGGGGCGCGGCGACTGGGGCGTCGTTAGCGGCCCGCGGCTCGGCGAGCGGCGTCACCGGCGGCGGGCCGTAGGGGTCTGGGGCCGGAGCGGCGACCACGGCGACCGGCGGCGTGACGACAGGAGCCGCGACGGCCGGCGGCGTCACGGCGCCGGGGGTGTACTCCAGCACCGGGACGACGACGTACTCTGGCGGGGCGATCGCCACTTGCGGCGACCGAATCCCCGACGGCTCGGCCGGCCGGCTCGCCGACGCCGCGACGACCCTCGTCTCGTCCACCTCGACGGCGACCGTCGGCGGCACCGCCCGGTAGGCGACGACGGTTTCCGACGGCTCGACCGACACGGCCGGCCGGCGCGCGGGGGCCGGCGGCGGCACCGGCGGGTCGAACTTCGCCCGCGACAGCGTGAACGTCGGCACCGGCGTCGGGGCGGGGGCGGGCGGCGTAGGCCGGGGCGGCGTCACCGGGGCCGGCGGCGTCTCGGGGCGCATCAGGCCGCGCACGTTCGTCGGCGGCGGCAGCGCGGCGCGCAATTCACTAGGGCGGTTCGCGACGGTCGGGGCCGGGCGGGGCTTCGCCGCCACCGCGGCCGGCGGCGTGGCGTTGCGCGGCCAGCCGTTCTCGCTGGCCGGCGGCGGCACCCTCGGCAAGGTTTGCGCGACCGACGGCAGGGGCGACGCGTTGCCCGGCTTGAGCGCCGGCGCGACCGCGGCCGGCGCGGCCGGGGCGTCGGCGAAGCTGGCGCGGGCCATCATCGCGGCGACCTTCAGTGGCACGGCGTACTTCGCCCCGGTGCCGAGGTCTTCGACGTCCGCGAGGCCGTCCGTGTCCGGCGTGCCGACGACGCGGACGATACGGACGCGCCGGTCCGGCTGCCCGGAGGTGCGGAAGGTCATGACTTCGCCGACGCGCGGCCCGGCGGCCACCGGGGTCGGGGCGGGGGTCTGCCCGGCCGCGACCGTCGCCCAGACGAGGGCAAGTGCCCCCCAGCCGATCCACCGCGCCATGCCCCGCCCTCCGCTACGAACGCCCGCGCCAGGCCCGAGTGGGGGTCCGGTGGCGCGGTTCCTAACGGTGAGATCGGTTGGGCGGGCGGTGCCGGTTCAGCGAAAGGCCGCAATCGCCCGGCGGGTCGGGAGTATGATAGCTGGAAGGCACAAAAGACAGCTGTCAGGAATATTGGGCAGCTCGTTGCGAGCTCTGGACATCCAAGGTCGAAAA
>JANXTD010000269.1 GCA_025352585.1 Fimbriiglobus sp. | reverse complement strand
CGGCCGGCGAGGAACGGCGAGCACCCGACGATGAAGCCGGTCGCGCTCTTCGAGTACCTGGTGCGCAACTCGTGCCCCGTGGGCGGGGCGGTGCTCGACCCGTTCGCCGGCTCCGGCACCGCCCTCGTCGCCGCCGAGACGACCGGCCGCCGGGCGGCGCTCCTGGAACTCGACCCGCGGTACTGCGACGTGATCGTGCGGCGCTGGGAGGCGTTCACAGGGAAGACCGCCGAGCGTGTTCCCGCCGGGCGCGCCGAGGGGGTGCCGGCGTGACTCCGAAAGTGCGACTCGAGCGGCTGGAGAAGCGCCTCACACCCCGGCAGCCCGCCACCGGGCCGCTGAACGTCTTCTACGTCGAGGTCGCCCCCGGCGCGCCGACCGGCGTGACGACCGTGTGGGGCGGGGTCGGTCGCGAGGTCCGCTACGCCGCCGGCACCGAGGCCCCCCGGCTCCCCGGCGGGCCGCACAAGCTCTTCCGCGGCCCCGCCTTCGAGGTCTGACGCCGGCCCGGTAACCCTCTCAAAAGATGGCAAACCCTCTCAATTCAAACCCGGAGACAGGCCCATGAGCAAGGCCCGCAAGGCCGACGACGCGCTGGTGCTGGCCCTCGCCTGCGGCCTCTCCGCCGAGCAGGCGGCCAAGCAGGCCGGCGTCAGCCCGGCCACCGTCTACCGCCGGCTCCGGGACCCCGCGTTCCAGACCCGCGCCGAGGAGCTGCGGCACGAGATGCTCACCCGCGCCGCGGCGATGCTGACCGCCGCGGGCGTCGAGTCGGTGCGGACCCTCGCCGACCTGCTGAAGCCGGCCTACGCGCCGGCGGTGCGGCTGAACGCGGCGCGGTCGATCCTCGACCTGGGCGTCAAGCTGCGGTCGCTCGTCGAGTTGGAGGGCCGGCTGATCGACCTCGAAGACCGCGTTAAACAGTCGCCCCCCGAGGCGGCGTCCGGCCGGGGGGCCTACCCGTGAGCGGCCGCGGCGGCTGGACCCGCCGGCTGGACAAGTTGCAGGCGGCGCTGCCGGAGCCGCCGGCGGGGTCGCCGTACTGGCACGACACCTTCGCCCGGCTGGGCTACGCCTTCCGCCTGGGCGGCCGCGAGCCGGAGTACGCCGGGGTCCTCAAGGCGTACGGCGCGCTCGAGCCGCCCTACGGCGACGAGGCGGACCGCCTGCACGGGTACCTCTGCGAGCTGCTCGGCCGCGCGGCCGACGGGACGCCGCCGTGCTCGGCCGCCGAGTTCGCCGCCTTGGCGGCCTGGCTCGCCACGCACGGCGACACGCTGCCCGCCGCGGGCTGGGCGAAGGACATCGACGTCGGCGGCGGCGCGAAGGCCACGCTCTGCGACTTGAGGTGGCGCGCGTCGCAGGGGCCGAGCGCCGCCGGCAGCGGCGAGCTGGCCGAGACCCTCCGCAAGCTCAAGGCGAAGTACCCCGACGGAGCGGCGGGCCACGCCGCGGGCGGGCCAGCGCCGCCGCCGTCACCGGCGTGTCGGGCGTCGGTGGTCCGCGACGACTCCGCCGACGACCCGCCCGACGCCGGGCCGTGACGGCCGCAGCGACGCGGCGACCCTGGGCCGCTAGATTGGGGCCGACCGCCCCCCCGCCCCGGAGTACACCGTGACCCCGACCCCCGACCCGCCGTGCCCGTGCGTCGTCCTCGTCCCGCCCGCGGCGGCGGGCACCGACCCCGCCGGCGAGGACGCCCTGCGCGAGCTCGAGCGCCGCGGCTACCCGGTCTGGCGGGGCCGCGGTCGCCCCGACCCCGGCGACGCGCGCAGCCGGCTCGCCTCGGACGCGCTCGCCGCGGGCTTCGACGAGCTGTTCTGGATCGACCCGGACGTCGCCTTCGACCCCGACGACGTCGGGCGGCTCCGCGGCCGCGGCCTGCCGCTCGTCGGCGGGCTGTGCCCTGGGCCGGGCGGGGCGGGGCTGGGGTGCGACTTCGCGCCCGGTACTGTCTCGGTCCGCCTCGGGGCCGGCGGCGGGCCGCTGGAGGTGCCGCGCCTCGGCCTGGGCTTCGCGCTGGTGCGCCGGGCCGTCTTCGAGGCGGTCGCGCGAGTGTGGAAGTTGCCGGCGTGCGGCGTCCCTGGGGGCGTGCCACTGGTGCCGTACTTCGCGCCGATGGCGGTCGGCGGCGGCGGCGCGGGCGTCTACCGCTACCTCGGCCCCGACGACGCGTTCTGCGAGCGGGCGCGGCGCTGCGGCGTCGCCGCGGTGGCCGACACCGCGGTGCGGCTGTGGCGCG
>JANXTD010000265.1 GCA_025352585.1 Fimbriiglobus sp. | reverse complement strand
GGAGCAAGTCCCGGTGGACAACGCTGGCGGGGGAGGCAAAGCCGTCACCACCCCCGGCCGTCGTCCACCGGGACTTGCTCCCGTCGCTCGCGCGTCCGGCTAACAAGAGCCGAACACGACTCGCCGGCGACACCCGCCCGCCGCGCCCCTTACAATGCCAGCACCCCCCACCCGAGGCGTGCGAATGCCGGCCCCCGCCCCGCGAGTCACCGTCCCCGAGTTCGCCGCGGCGCGGTCGCGCGGCGACAAGCTCGCCGTCGTCACCGCCTACGACTACACCTCCGCCAAGCTCGCCGACGAGGCCGGCGTTGATGCGATCCTCGTCGGCGACTCCCTCGGCATGGTCATTCAGGGCCACGCCACGCCGCTGCCGGTGACCCTCGCGCAGATGCAGTACCACACCGCCTGCGTGGTGCGGGGCGTCACGCGGGCGCTGGTCGTCGCCGACTTGCCGTTCCTGTCGTATCAGGTCAGCCCACGCCAGGCGGTCCGCAGCGCCGGGTCGATGCTCAAAGTCGGGGCCGCGGCGGTGAAGCTCGAGGGCGGCGAGCGGATCGCCGACGCCATCGCGGCGTGCGTCCGGGCCGACATCCCCGTCATGGGCCACGTCGGCCTCACCCCGCAGTCGGTCCACCGCATGGGCGGCTTCAAGGTCCAGCGCGACGCCGAGCAACTCGTCAAAGACGCCCGCGCCGTCGCCGACGCCGGGGCGTTCGCGCTGGTCGTCGAGGGCGTCCCCAGCGACATCGCCGCGGCGATCACCGCGGCGTTAAGCATCCCGACTATCGGCATCGGGGCCGGCCCGTCGTGCGACGGCCAGGTGCTGGTGTACCACGACCTCCTCGGCCTCTTCGACGGCTTCCGCCCCAAGTTCGTGAAGCGCTACGCCGACCTCGGCACCGCGACGCGCACCGCGATCCGCGAGTACGCCGACGAAGTCCGCCGCGGCGCGTTCCCCGCGGCGGAGCACGAGTTCCGGTGACGCTCTTGGCTCGCCAAAACCACTCGCCACCGGTGGGCCACCGATGATCGTCTTCAGCGCCCGCGGCCGTGGCGGCGTGCATCAGTTGCAGTTCCTCCCCGGCGGCGAGCTCGCCGCTCGTACTGGTCGGGGGCTGTGCGTCTGGGACCTCGACACGCGCACGCTGCGCATCGACGACGCCGACACTGGCCGCATCCCGTACCTGTTCGCCCCCGACGGCCGAACCGTCATCCGGCACAGCTACGGCCGTGGCTTCGGCGTCTACTCCTTGGCGGAAGCCAACTGGGTCGGCGAGCCACTCCAGCAAATCTACACGATCTTCTTGCTCTGGTCGCCGGATGGCCAGACACTCATGGCGGGCAACTACTCGACCTCCCGCCTCGAAGACCGCTTTTACCGCGTCACCGACTGGCAGCCCGCCCCGCCGTTTTTGACCCGTCAGTTGCCACGGACTCCGGGCGGGGTCGCCGTACACCACGGACTTGCCGCTATCAGCCCCGACGGCCGGCGGGCGGTGACTTACGCGAGTAGGACGTTGAGCCTGTACGACCTCACGGCCGACAAGTTCGTCAAAGACATTCCCTTGCCCATCACGAACCCCAAGCCGGGCCTGTTCACCCTCGACGGCTCGCGCTTCCTGGTCTGGTCGCTGTTCAAGATTTACGCGATCGACCTCGACACCGGCAAGGTCGCGATGTCTTACCCGCAGTGCCCGCGGGCCATCGCCGGGGCGACGCTGACGCCCGACGGCCGGCACCTGCTGCAAGCCTCCGCCGACCGCACCGTGCGAGTGCTCGACGTGGCGACGGGCCGGCTCGTGAAGGACTACGCCTGGAGCGCCGGCTGCCTGAACGCCGTCGCCGTGTCGCCCGACGGCCTACTCGCGGCCTGCGGCGGCACCGGCGGCAAGGTCGTCGTCTGGGACCTCGACCTGTAACCCCGCGGAGTGACGCGATGCAGATTCTGCGGGGCCGGAGGACGGGCGTCGATCAACTGCTCGTCTCGTCCGACGGCCGCTACCTCGTGGCCGGGGGGTGGGACTGCCACGTCTGGGACCTCCAGAACCCGAAGGCCAAACCGCTCACCGTCGTTAGGGGCGCACTCGACGTTTTCGCTATCGATGCCCACTTCCTCAGCACGACGGAACTCCTGATCCACACCACGCACCCACAACGGTGGTCCCGTCACGACATCGAGACCGGGGCGACAATCGACCTCTTGTACGAGCCCAATCGGTTTTTGCACACCGTTCGTGTCCACCCCTCCGGCGAGCTTCTGAAAATACTGTCGCGGCCTGCGGTCACAAGATCGGAGAAGTTGCGGACTCACCGGGTCGTGGGGGGTCGGCTATCGCCACCGGGACCGGACTCGTCGGGGCCGCCGCTCTTGCGGCTGTTCGGGTTCACACCCGCCGGGACGCACTACCTGGCCGAGACGGACTTCACCGGCCAGGCCACCGGGAGGCACCACCTCTGCGACACGGCCACCGACGGCGTGGTCACGACGTTCGCCCGGCACCCCGGCCACTCGTTCAACGACTGCACCTGGTGCTTCGCACCCCGCGGCCGTGAACTCTACGTCGTCGCCAGCCGGCACCTGTTGTGTTACGACTGCGCGGCCGGCGGCTTGCCCGCGGCCATGCTCGCCCTGCCGGAAGCTGAAGTCGGCCGGTGTCCGCCGATCGCCGCGCACCCCGACGGCCACATCCTCGCCACGGTCGAGGACGGCCGCGCCGTCACCTTCCGCGACGCCGACACGCTGCAAGTGCTGCGTACTTACGACTTCGCGATGCCGACGGTGACGTGCGTCGCGTTCACGCCCGACGGCACGCGCTGCGTCATCGGCAACAGCCGCGGCAAGGTGCTGCTCTTCGACGTGGACTGACGCTGAGCGAGCGCGTGGCGAAAACCGACTCAGGTTTCGGTTTTCTCCGCGACTCGGCGTCTCCGCGGCAAAACTCTTGGGGTTTAGTCCGCCAGCCGCGGCAGGTCGTCCAGGCTCGCGAGTTGGAACAGCTCGAGGAAGCGCGGCGTCGTGGCGTAGCCGGCGTCGGCCTCGCCGCGGCGGGCGGCGGCGATCAGCCCCAGCCGCACGAGCTGACGCACCGCCGCCGCCGAGTCCGCGCCACGCAGGGCGTCGAGGTCGGCGCGCGCCACCGGCTGCCGGTACGCCACGAGGCTCAGCACGTCGAGCGCAGGTTGCGTCAGGCGGGCCTCGCGCGGGCCGCCGAATAGGCGCTCGCGGACGCCGCCGAACTGCGGGCCGACCGCCAGGACGTAGCCGTCGCCGCGTGGCACCACGGCGTAGGGGCGATTTTGAGCCTTGTAGCGGCGGTTCAGGGCGTCGATGGCGTCGCGGACCCGCTCCGGCGTGTAGCCGCGGATGACTTGGCCGACGGCGGCCGGGTCGAGCGGCGGCCCGCCGACGAACAGCATCGCCTCGAGGATCTGCCCCGGCTCCAGCGTCACCGCCGGCTCGACCGGCGTCGGCTTGGCCACCGGCTTCGGCGTGACGGGCGGTGGCGGCGGGGGCGGCTCCGGCTCGGCCTCGAAGCCCGGCTCGCCATCGACTTCCCACGCCGTCGCCCCCAGCGCCGCGGCGAGCGCCTGGCCCTGCGCGAGGGCGTCGGCGTCGGGGTTCGGGGCGGCGTCGGGCATAGCGGCATGACACCGCAACGGCCGCGCCGCGTCAAGCCCGCCCCCGTTCGGTAGAACGGCCCCATGATCTTCACGCCCGCGTCGGTCGCCGCGCTGCAATCGCGGCTCCTCGAAGACCTGCTGCGCCTCGCCCCGGAGGTCGTCCTAGTCGGGGCGATCGTCGGCCTGCTCACGCTGCGCATCCTGTCGCCGAAGCTGCCCCTCGGCACCGTCGCGCTCGCCGCGGCGCTGGCGGCGTGCGTCGCGCTGGCCGGGCCGCGCCTGGGGCTGTGGCCGCGCCCCGCCGACGGCCCCGCCTTCACCGGCCTGCTGCACCTCGACGCCTTCGCCCACCAACTGCGCGCGGTCCTCGTCGGCTTCCTGCTGCTGCTCGTGGCCGTGACCCGGCTCACGGGGATTCCCGACGCCGACGACGGCGCGGACTTCTACGCCCTGGCCTTCGGCGCGGTGCTGGGCATGATGCTCATGACGACCGCGAGCCACTTCCTGACGGTGTTTTTGGCCGTCGAGATGGCCAGCCTGCCGGGGTACGTCTTGGCCGGCTTCCTGAAGGGCCGCCGCAACGCCGGCGAGGCGGCGATGAAGTACGCCGTGTTCGGCGCGGCGGCCTCCGGCGTGATGCTGTACGGGATCAGCCTGCTCGCCGTGTCAGGCGGCGCGACGATGGCCGGCACAGGCACCGTGCCGCTGGTCGGCTGGCTCTTCGTGAGCGTCGGCGTGATGTTCAAGCTGGGCGTGGTGCCGCTGCACTTCTGGCTGCCGGACGTACTCGAAGGCGCGCCGGCCGAGGCCGCGGCACTCCTGGCGACGGCGTCGAAAGTCGGGGCCGTCGGCCTCGCCGCGCGGCTGCTCACCGTCGCCCCGACCGACGACGCCGCGCGCTGGGGCATGGTCGCCGTGGCGGCCGCGTCGATGACCTTCGGCAACCTGCTCGCCTTTCGCCAGACGAACCTGAAGCGGCTGCTGGCCTACTCGACGATCGCCCACGCCGGCACCATGCTCATGGCCCTGAGCACGCGGCAGGCGACCGACTCGCTGGCGGTCTACCTCGCCGCCTACGCGCTGATGAACCTCGGGGCGTTCGCGACGGTCGCCTTCGTCCGCGACGCGACCGGCTCCGAAGAGGTGACGGCCCTGCGCGGCCTGGGCCGGCGCTCGCCGCTGGTGGCCGTCGGCTTCGCGGCGTGCGTGGCCAGCCTGCTCGGCCTGCCGCCGTTCGCCGGGTTCGCCGGCAAGTTCCTCGCCTACCGCGACACCTACGCGGCCGGCCAAAGTTTCCTCGACGCGCAACCGGCCCTGGGCGCGGCGTACCTCACGCTCCTGGCCGTCGGCGTGCTGAACCAAGTCCTGAGCGCCGGCTACTACTTGAAGTTGCTGCGCGTCGCCTTCTTCGACGACCCGACGCCGGTCGAGACGCCCGAACGCGGCGGCGGCTTGCTGCTGCTGGTCGCGGCCCTGCTCGTGGTACTCGGGCTAAGTTGGGGCCAACTCTGATAGGCGAGCGGGGAGCGAAAGCTCCCGAGTCCCCCCCGCGTCGGTGACAGAGCAATGTCAGTGGCGGGCGAACTCGCAGTCCGGTCACTTCGCGCGGATCTCGGCGAGGAGTCGCGCCGCGTGGCGGGCCGCTTCGAGGCGGTCGGCGTAGGCCGTCGCGCCGGGGCGCTGGCGGCGCAGCTCCTCCAGCAGCGGCACCGCCTCGTCGAAGCGGTCGGTCGCCTCCAGGAACCGCGCGTAGCGGTCGCGCACTTCGGCGTCCTCGGGGTGGGCGGCGTACAGCCGCAGCATCGCCGTCGCCGCCTCCTCGGGACGGTCTAACTCGTCGTAGCACTCCCCCAAACTCGCCAGGTCCGCCGCCGACGGGTCGGGCTTGTCCTCGGTCAGCGATAGCACGTCGCGCAGGTACGCCGCGCGGCCGGCGGCGTCGGCGACGCGGTCGGGGTACAGCGCGTTCATCGCCGCGAGCAGGACCGCCGGGTCGCGCGGCAACGCGGCCCGCAACTCGTCCGGCGGCGTGCGCGTCCGCAGCGCGGCGACGACCGGCCCGACGTGCCGCGGCGACAGCGTCAGGCTGTGCGACCAGTCGGCGCGGGCCGACGCGTCGTCGCCGCGGCCGAACGCCTCGCGGCCGGCGGCGTACCAGACGTCGGGGTCGGCGGGCAGCAGCGATTTCGCGCGGTGGAAGTGCGCCGCGGCCGGCTCGCCGGCGGCGAACCCGGCGGCGTGGACGGCCAGCCGGGCGTGGACCTTCGGCAGCATCGGGTTGGCGGCGCGGGCGCGCTGGAGCCAGCCGAGGCCGTCGCGCCACGCCCCCCGGCGCGACGACCCCGCGTCGGGCGGGCGCAGGAAGCCCAGCGGGCCTCCGGCGACCGCCGCGCCGGCCGTCCAGGTGTCGAAGGCGGCCGCGTCCAGGGCGGACTGCCCCGCGTCGAAGAGCGCGGCGGCGTCGCCCGGCCGGGCCGCGGCGCGCTCCGCGTAGCGGGCCGCGCGCTCGGCCAGCCGGCGGGGGTCGTCGCCGTCCCAGAAGTGCGCCTCGGCGGCGCGCTCGAGCCGGTCGGCGCGGGCGCGCGACTGCGCCTCGACGACGACCGCCAGCGCGGCCAGCCCCAGCGTCAGCCCGGCGGTGACGGCCCAGACGCCGCGGGCGTGCCAGGCGGGGTCGCGCGGCCCGGTCGGCACCTCGACCGGCGCGGCCGGGTCGAGGACCGTCGCCACGGCGTCGGCGGAGCGCACCCGCCAGACCCGCACCCGCGCCGGCACGAAGCCGGGGTCCACCGCCGCCGCCATGCCGAACCCCGCCACGACGACCGCGGCGACCGCCACCGCCGGCAGGTGGACGCCGAAGTCGGCCGCGGAGTGCAGCGCCAGCGCCGCCAGGCCGAACCACGCCCCGAGCAGGTACGGGCCGACGGTGCGGTGGTGCCGCTCGCGGTAGCCCCGGCCGATCACCATTAGCGGCCCGGCGGCCAGCAGCAGCGTCAGCGCCAGCCGCGGCAACCCGCCCTCGATCAGGGCCTCGAGGTACTCGTTGTGGGCGCTGTCGTAGGCGAAGATCGCCCCGGCGCGGTTGGCCCCGCGCGCCGTCCCCTCGAGGCTCCCGAAGCTGCCGCCGCCCGCGCCGACGCCCCACGTCCGGGCCGCGAGTTTCGCCGCGTCTTGCCACAGCGGCCAGCGCCCGGCGGCCGCGTCGGCGCTGCCCAGCGTGGCGAAGCGCTTCTCGACGAGGCCGGTGCCGAGCCAGGCGACGCCGAGCAGGCCCAGCGCCAGCGCCGCGGCCAGGGCGAAGCGGCCGCGACTCACCGGCTCGTCGTACAGCTCCTTCGCCGGCCGCGACTTCCACAGCAGCCACGCCAGCCCGCCGGCCGCCGCCCCGGCCAGCACCCCGCCGCGCGACAGGCTCAGCGGCACGCTCGCCGCCATCAGCGCGATCGCGGCCACCAGGGCCAGCAGCCGCGCCGTCGCCCAGGCCGAGGCCCGCTCGCCGGCGGGGCGCTCGTCGCTGTCGGCGTTGCCCCGCGGCAGGATCAGCGCGACCGCCAGGCCGAGGGCGAGGTGCAGCAGGTCGGGGTAGTGGTTGCGGCAGACGAACGGGCCGTACGTCGCGTCGCACCCCGGCGGCACCGGCAGCAGCCCCAGCACCCGGCCCGGCGTCCCGGCGAAGCGGTCCAGCAGCGCTGCGAAGGCCAGCAGCGTTCCGACGCTCGCCAGGCCGACGGCGAAGCGGTGCAGCGCGGCCCGCGACGCGACCCAGTTACGCACCGCCGCGTAGAGCAGCAGCAGCCCGAGGGTCCGGGCCAGGAACGTCCGCGTCGCGGCGGCGTCGACGGTCAGCGGCAGCCAGGTCGCGCGGGCCGCCGGCTCGCCGCCGGGCAGCGTCTCCTCGACCGCGGGCAGGAGCGTGCGATGCCAGTCCAGCCGCGCCGGGCTGAGGACGCCGACGACCGCCTCGGGCAGCGGCACCAGTTGGCACGCCGAGAGCAGGGCCAGGCCGGCGAGCGCGACCGAGACCACGTCGGGCCGGAAGCCGAGGCGGCCGACGGCGGCGGCGTGCGCGGCCCACAGCGCCGTCAGCGTGAGGACGCCGAGGGCCAGCAGGTACTCGAAGCCGGCGGCGTTCGACGCCAGCGGCCACGGCGACAGCGCGACCAGGGCACCGGCCGTCAGCTCGCCGGCGCGGCGCAGGGTGCGGGGGAGCGGGGTTTCGTCGGGGTCGGCGTCTCGGTCGGTCGGCACGGCAACGCCCTTCAACAGACGGCGGGCGTTAGCGGAACTTGCCGTTGCTGCGGCTCCCGGCGACCTCGGTCCAGTCGCGCGAGGTCGTCACCGGGGCGAGGGTCTCGGCGGCGACCGTGCTCAGGTCGGCCGCGCGGGGGACTGCCGCGGTCGGGTCGGCGACCGTGCCGTCGGCCAGGCCGGCGACGCCGATCGCCACGGCCAGCGCCGCGATTCCGAGGGCCGGCAGGCACGCGACGGACGGCGGCACTTTCACGGCGACACTCCCCAAGGTTCTGACGACACCACGCCAGTATACCGACGCCCCCGCGCCCGGCGAGTGTAATACCACAGCTACGGCGTCGGCTTGGGGGCGTCGGCCAGCCAGCCGTAGCCGTGGCGCTTGAGGCCGGCGAGGACTTCGTCGGCGTGGGTGAAGAAGCCCTGGCCGTCCTGGCTCGCGGCGCAGACGCCCAGCAGCCGGCCCGCGCCATCGACGAGCGGCCCGCCGGACATGCCGCCGCGGGGCGACCCCGCCGCCGCCCAGAAGACGCCGCCGCCCTCCGGCCGCTTGGCCAGGCGACGGCCGGTGAGTACCTCCGGGCGCACGGCGGGCGCGTCGCCGTCGGGGCAGCCGAGGGCGAGCGCCGCGACCGGGAAGCGGCGCGGCCGCTCGTCGAGCCGGGCGAGCGGCACCGCCGGCAGGTCGCCGGCCGGCGTGACCTTGACGAGCGCCAGGTCGCACTCCGGCAGGCGCAACACCACGTCGCCCTCGAACAGGGTTTCGGACGGCGCGGGGTAGCTGGCGCGGGTGAAGAGTTCGTAACTGCGGGCCTCGCCGCGCGGCACGACGTGGTTGGCCGTGAGCAGGTACGACGCCCCGCCCCGCGCGCCGACGCAGACGGCCGTGCTGAACGGCGGCCGCCCCGCGCCGGCCGCCACCCGCACCGTCGCCGCCACGAGGCTCCATTGGGCGTCGGCCGCCATCAGCGCCGTCTCGACGGTCGGCGTCGGGCGGGGGAACGGCAGCGCGGCCAGCGACGCGAGCAGCAGCGGAATCATGGCGTGAACTCCCGCGGACGCTACGGCTCAGCCGATGAAGTAGCCGGTGGGGTTCAGCTTGTCAAAGGCGAAGGCGCTGAAGGCCGGCGTCCCGGCCGCGGTGAACGCCTGGACGTGCGGGCCGCCGCCGGGGCCGGCGACGGTGAGGAGTTCGTCCCCGCCGTCGCCGTCGAGGTCGATCGCGCCGAGCCGGACGCCGCCGGGGAAGCCCGCGCCGTGGGGGGCGAACGTGACGCCGCCGAGGACGCGCACCTCGCCGGTGCCGCCGACGCCCTGGGCCGCCGCGACGCCGAACGTCCCCGCCGCCACGAAGACGCCGCCGCGGAAGCCGGCGTCGAAGGCGAAGGCGTTGCGCGTGAGGACCGGGCCGCCCGACGCGAAGGTGAACGCCTCGACGCGCGGCCCGCCACCAGGGCCGGCCCCGACGACGACCTCGGCCCGGCCGTCGCCGTCGAGGTCGGCCGCCGCGACCGTGACGCCGCCGGTGAAGGCCGGGTCGAAGGCGAAGAAGCTCTGGGTGACGACCCCGCCGAGCGACACCACCTTGACGTGCGGGCCGCCGCCGGGGCCGGCCGCGACGACGATCGACGGCGTGCCGGTGCCGGCGAAGTCGGCGGCGGCGACGGTGACGCCGCCGCGGAAGCCGGGGTCGAAGGCGAAGAAGTTCGCGAGTTCCGCGCCGGTCGCCCCGCTGACGACGCGGACGTGCGGCCCGCCGCCCGGCCCCGCCGCGACGACGATGTCGTCGGTGCCGTCGCCGTCGAAGTCGGCCGTGGCGACGCGGACGCCGCCGGTGAACGTCGCCGCGAAGGCGAGGAAGCGGAGTGTCGGCGTGCCGTCGGCCGCGAAGACTTGCACCTCGGGCGAGCCGCCGGCGTCCGCCGCGACGGCGAACAGCCGCGCGCGTGTCGGGGCGACGACCGGCGGCACGGTCACGGGCGGCACGACGACGACCGGGGGGACAACGACCGGCGGGACGACGACCGGGGGCGGGTCGATCACGGGCGGGGGCGCGATGACCGGCGGGTCGATGACCGGGGGCGGGTCGATGACCGGGGGCGGGTCGATCACGGGGGGATCGATCACGGGCGGGACGACTGGCGGGGGCGGGGGCGGGGCGATTTCGATGACGGTGACCGTGAACGCCTGCGTCGTCACCAGCCCCTGGGCGTCGGCCACGCTGAGCGTGATCGTGCTGACGCCCGGCTTGCCGGGGAGGTTGGTGAGGGTCACGGTGCGGTTCGCGCCGGTGCCACCGAAGGCGACACCCGACGCCGGCACGACGGTGTCGTCCGAACTCGTGGCGGTGACGACGAGATCCGCCGCCGGCGTCGTGTCGTCGCCGACGGTGAAGCCCAGCGGGCCGACGCGGGGGGTGAGGCCGCTGAACTGGTCGGGGACCGGCGTGACCGTCGGCGCGGTGTTGGGCGGCGCGGGCACGGTCATCGTCGCGGTGTTCGAGGCGGCGGTCAGCCGGCCGGTGGCGGGGTCGATCGCCGCGCGGGACGGGAGGGTTGCCGTCACGGCCCCACTTCCGCCCAGGCCGGACACGGTCAGCGTGGACGCCACGCCGGAGCCGGTCAGCGTGACCGTCGCCCCGGCGGGGGCGGTGACGACGAAGTCCGACGCTTGCAGCGGCCGCGGCGCCGCCGGCTCGACGGTGTTCGCCGCCACGGCCACGGGGAAAGTCACGGTGAACGTGACACTCGACGGAGTGGCGGTCGCCGGCGTCACGGTCACGGAGAGGGTCGAGATGAGGCGCAAGTAGTCGGCCTGGGCGGCGGCGAAGTCCGACACGTCGGCCGGCGACTGTCGCGGCGTCGGGTACGACAGGAACGGCCGCACGCTCAAGTTCGCGGGGCCGTCAATCGCGTCGCCCTTTCCGACGGGGGCCGGGCCGCTGGCGTCGCCCCACCAGTTGTTCGCAAGGTTCTGGACGCCGAGCGACATGAGGCCCGACGCGCCGAGGGCGTTGCCGGCGACCTTGTTGAAGGCCGCGTCGAGGGTCGAGCCGTCGAGCGTGGTCGCGCCGACGTTGAGCGCGACGCCGTTGCGCTCGAAGACGTTGCCGACGGCCAGCGCCTTCGAGGGGTTGCTGCCCCCGCCGTCGTCGGTCACGAGCAGGCCGCTCGACAGTTCCGTCGGGCTGGCGACGCCGGCGTTGTCGGTGATGCGGCTGCCGGTCACGCTCACGACCGCGCCGCTTTGCAACTCGACGCCGTTGTTGACGAACGCCCCGGCCCCGCGGCCGACGACCGTGCTGTCGGTGACCGACCCCGGCGTGGCGAGGAACAGCAGCCCGGTGCGGCCGTAGCCCGAGACGGTGCCGCGGGCGAAGGTCAGCGACTTGGCGGCGTTGCCGACGATGGCGGTCCCGCTGCTCGCGCCGCTCGGCTCGAAGGCGACGCCGGCGACGGTCACGCCGTCGAAGCTCGCGCTGGCCCCGCCTTGGACCGCGAAGCCGGCCCCGGACTTGTGCCCGACGCCGTCGAGCGTGAAGCCCGACGCGGTCAGCGCGGCCGCCGAACCGTCCACGCGGAAGATGGACGTGAGATCATCCGCGACCGCCCCGGTGCCGTCGTCGAACTGCGTGTCGGCCGTCGGCGCGATCACGGTCGCGCCGGCCCCGTCGCCGCGTAGCGTGAGCGCTTGCGTCACCGACACGGAGTTGACGAAGCCGACCCCGAGGCCCAAATTCAGCGTCACGGCCGAGTTGTCGAGGGTAATTGTTCCGGTCGCCAGTAAGACCGTGTCGGCGGCGTCAGCGTTCGCCTCGGCGGCGTCGAGCGCGGCGCGCAGGCTGGCGAAGGCGGTGAAGGTCGGGTTGGCCAGCGCCGCCGCCGCGGTGCCGGCGAACAGCAGCCCCGGCGTCTCGTTGGCGTGGCCGGCGTCGAAGGTCACCGTCGCCCCGTCCGCACTCTTGGCCAGCAGCGGATCGACGGAGTAGGTCGCCGGGACGCAGCGGTCCTCCAGCGGCACGAACCGCGGCACGAAGCGGAACGACCGGCCGTCCTTCGACGCCTGGAACCACCGTGCGGCCATGAGGCGAACTCCGAGGTGTCGTGGCGTCGGCGAGGTGCCCAGGTTGCCGGGTTTACGTGCCTGGACGCCAGGCCATGTATTAGTGTCCGCGTTGGAAAATTGGAGTCAAGCACTGGTTCGGAAGTTCGTGGCCTTGACCTCGACGGCGGAGCAGCCTGGACACGGCGATCAATTCGCCGGCGGAATCGCTCCGACCGGCGTTCGCGTTAAACTCGCCCCACCTTATCGGCCGATAGCGTCGGTAGCATCGTCGCGCCCGACCCGTCGCGGGGAGGCGCGGCGGACGGGGGGAATGCCATGCGGTGGAAGTCGGTCCTGGGGCTGGTCGCGGTGCTACCGTTCGGGGCGGGGTGCAACCTGGCCTACTACGCCGGGCACAACCTCGTCAACGAGCCGGTCACCCGCGCCGACGAGCACCGGCTGTCCGGCCGCCTCCGCGCCGAGGGCCGCGTCGCCTGGCGGTCGGTGCGGGCGGAGCACCCGGCCCGGAACTTCACGCCGGAGTTCGCGGACGGCTTCGCGGACGGCTACGCCGACCAGCTCGAGAGCGGCGGCCCCGCGGCCCCCCCGGCGGTCCCGCCACTGCGTTACCGCCGCGCCGACTACCTGACGACGCAGGGCCAGATACTGATCCGCGACTACATGCTCGGGGCGCAGTACGGGGCCGAGGTCGCGACGGCCAGCGGCCGGCGGCAGTCGCTCACCGTCCCGGTGCTGCTGTCAACGCCGGTGCCCGACGCGCCGCTGCAAGTCGTGCAGTTCACCGAGCCGCCGGCCGCGAGCCTCGACCCGCCCGGCACGGTCAAGTCGCGGCCGACCCCGCGCGACACCACGCGGCACTTCGGTCTGCCGGCCCCGCGGCCACTCGTCCCCGCGCCCGAGCCGCCGCGCCTCGACCCGCCGCGAGTGGACATCCCCGTCGCGCCGCCGGCCGACCCGGTGGTGGTGCCGGTCGTTGCCGTCGAGGTCGCGCCGGAGGTGCCGTCGGGGCCGGCCCCCGAGGTCGATTTGCCCGGCGGGGTGATGCCGCCGAGCCACCGCCCGCCCGACGCCGCGCCCCCCGCGCCGCTGCCGCCCGGCGAGCCGTAACGCGGACTCCGGGCGCTGACGCTTCCGGCTCGCCGGGCCTCGACCGCAACCCCACCCGGTGGACACGACCATGCACCGGATCGCGTTGATACTCGCCACGATCTCCGCGAGCGGTTGCGCGTCGCTGACGAACCCCGTCGCCGACGGCGTGCCGGTGCGCCGGCTGCCGGCCGAGGTGTTGGGCCGGCCGAAGTCGGAGTTGCGGGCGATCCCGCTCACGGCGTTGAAGCAGCCCGAACTCGACCCGTACCGCCTCGACCGCGGCGACGTGCTGGCCGTCGTCGCCGACGACCTGATCGCCCCGGAGGGCCAGCCCGCCCCGGTGAAACTGCCCGACGCGACCGGCAACACTGCCGCGCTCGGCTACCCGGTCCCCGTCGCCGACGACGGCACCATCTCCGTGCCGCGACTCGCCCCGATTTCCGTCAAGGGGCTGACGGTCGCCGAGGCCGAGAAGCGGTTGCGCGAGTACGCCACCGGGGTCAAGGGCGGCCTCGAACTCGTCAAGCCGGCGGCGCGGATCACCGTGCAACTGCTCCAGAAGAGGCGGTATCAGGTCACGGTGGTCCGCGAGGACTCGCAGCCGGTGCCGGTGCAAGTCGGCTCGCAGGTCTATGGCGGCAACCGCAAGGGCAACGGCTACAGCATCACCCTCGAAGCGGGGCAGAACGACGTGCTGCGGGCGCTCAACGCCACCGGCGGCCCGCCCGGCCTCGATGCCCGCAACGAGGTGACCGTCTACCGCGCCGCGAAAGGCAAGGCCCTCGACGCGACGGCCATGCTCGACGGCGTCAGCCGCAAGCAACTCGTGATGTGCGGCGACGCCGTCGCGGTGCGCATCCCCCTGCGGCTCTACCCCGAACAGCAACTCACGATCAGCGCCGACGACGTGACCTTGAAGGACGGCGACATCGTGTCGATCGAGGCGCGCGACACGGAGGTCTTCTACACGAGTGGACTCGTCGGCGGCGGGCAGTTCCCGCTGCCGCGCGACTACGACCTCGACGTGATCCAGGCGATCGCGCAGGTTCGCGGGCCGCTGCTCAACGGCGGCTTCTCGCAGAACGCCTTCGTGGCCAACTCGGTCGGCAGCGGCATCGGCACGCCCAGCCCGAGCCTGTGTACCGTGTTGCGCAAGGTCTCTCCGACGCGGCAGGTGCCGATCCGCGTCGATTTGAACCGCGCCTTCCTCGACCCCCGCGAGCGCATCCTGATCCTGCCGGGCGACATCCTGGTCCTCCAGGAGCGCCCCGAGGAGAGTATCGGCCGCTACCTGTCGCAGACGTTCCGCCTCTCGACGAGCCTCGACGTGGTGCGGGCCGGGAGCCTCAACGGCGTCGGTACCGGCTCCAACCCGTGACGCCGCCGCGGGCGGAGACCTACCCGACGTAGACGCCGAGGGGGTCGAGGGTGCCGAAGTCGCGGGCCACGGGCGGCGTGCCGGCGGGCGCGAGTGACGACCCGAGGTACGAGACGACCCTGGCCCCCGCCGGCGTCGGGTAATCGACGACCAGGTCGGCGCGGGTGTCGCCGTCCAGGGTCTTGACCGCCACGGACACGCCGCTGCGACCGGCCGGGTCGCCGGCGAAGAAGTTGGCCAGGGGGGTCAGGGTCAGGCCGTTGCTCGCCAGCAGCGCCACGCCGTCGGCGACCATCACCCGCGGCCCGCCGGTCGGCCCCCCGCCGAAGACGAGGTCGCCGATGCCGTCGCCGTTGATGTCGCCGACGGAGACGAACGCCCCGTCGCGCAGGGTGGACTCGAAGGCGAAGAAGTCGGCGACGAGGCGGGCGGGCGTCTGCCCCGGCCGCAGCGTCGCCCCGTCGAAGGCGGCGACCCGCGGGCCGCCGCCGAAGCCGGCCGCGACCACCAGGTCGGCCAGCCCGTCGCCGGTGACGTCGCCCAGCGTCACCCGCGCCCCGCCGCGGAAGGCCGGGTCTTCGATGCCGAAGAAGTCGGCCAGGATCCCGCCGGTCCGGCCGCTGTAAACGACCACCCGCGCGCCGCCGGTCAAGTCGGCGGTGACGGCCACGTCGGCCCGCCCGTCGCCGTCCACGTCCCCCGCGGCCACGAGCGCCCCGCCGGTATACGACGGCTCGAACGGCAGCCAGTCGAAGGCGACCTTGCCGGTGAGGCCGTCGATCACGACCACACGCGCCCGGACGCCCGGCCCCGAGGCGTAGACCGCGTCCGGGACGCCGTCGCCGGTCACGTCGGCGAGCACGACGCGGGTCGTGACGCCGGGCCCGAAGGGGGTCGCGCCGGTGCCCGCCCCCGACCCATCCGAGTTCAGCAGGGCGGCGGTCGGGTTGCCGGACACCGCGAACTTCGTCGCGGTGGCCTGCCCGGCCGGCTTCGAGGCGGCGAAGATCGAGAACGGCAGGTCGGCGCTGCCGGTCGAGTTGGTCGCCCGGATGACGCCGGTGTACGCCCCGGCCTGGGTCGGCGTCCCGGTGACGGCCCCGGTGACCGGGTCGAGCGTCAGCCCGGCGGGGAGTCGGCCGGACACGACGGTGAACGTCGGGGCCGGCAACCCGGACGCCGTCACGGTCAGGGAGAAGGGCGTGCGAACGGTCGCGGCCGTCGGGAACGACCCGACCGTGATCGCCGGGGGCTGGGTTGAGGGCGGCACGACGACCGGCGTCACCGACTGGGTCGCGTCGCCCGAGCTGGGGGCCGTGGTCGCGTCGCCGGCGTAGGCGGCGGTGACCGTGTGGCTGCCGGCCGGGATCGCGGCCGTGGTCACGGCGGCGCGGCCGGTGCCGTCGAGCGCGGCGGTGGCGAACGGGCTGGCCGCGCCGTCGAGCGTGAACGCGACCGCGACCCCCGGCGTGCCGCCCGCGACGGTCGCCGTGAACGTCACCGACTGCCCGGCGACGGACGGGCTGCCGGACGTGGCGACGGTCGTGACCGTCGCCGCGAGGGCGACCCGCTGCGTCAGCGCGGGGCTGACGCTGGTCGCGAAGTTCAGGGTGCCGAAGTAAGTGGCCGTGACCGTGTGCGGGCCGGCGCTCAGCCCGGCGGTCGCGAAGGCCGCGACTCCGCCGCCCGAGAGTGGCACCGGGGCCGCGGCCACGGCGTCGATGGTGAAGGTGACCGCGCCGGTCGGCGTCCCGAAACTCCCCGACACGGTGGCCGTGAGGGTGACCGTCTGGCCGAAGACCGACGGGTTCAGCGAACTCGCCAGGGCCGTCGTCGTGCGGTCGGCGGTCACCTGCTGGGCCAGGCCGCCGCTGCTACTCGCCAGGAAGTTGCCGGCCCCGGCGTAGGTGACCGTCACGGTGTGCGGCCTGGCGCTCAGGGCGGCGGTTGCGTAGCTCGCGGTGCCGCCCGAGAGCGTGACCGTGGCCACGGGCGTGCCGTCGATCGCGAAGGTGACCGCGCCGGTCGGCGTCCCCGCGACGGACAGCACGGTCGCCGTGAAGGTGACCGACTGGCCGAAGGTGGACGGGGTGCCGGACGTGGTGACCGACGTGGTCGTGATGGCGTTGACCTGCTGGTTGACGGCCGCGCTGGTGCTGGCCGCGAAGTTGCCGGCGGCGGCGTAGGTGACTGTCACGGTGTGCGGGCCGGCGCTGAGGCTGGCGGTCGTGTCAGCCGCCACGCCGCCGGCGAGCGCCGTCGGGGCGGTGTCCACGCCGTCGATGGTGAACGTGACCGCGCCGCCCGGCGTGCCCGCGGCCGACGACACGGTCGCCGTGAAGGTGACCGACTGGCCGAACAGTGACGGGTTCACCGAACTCGCCAGCGCCGTGCTCGTCGCCGCGGCGGTGACCCGCTGGGTAACGGTCGCGCCGGTGCTTGCCAGGAAGTTGCCGGAGCCGGCGTAGGTGGCGGTCACCGTGTGCGGCCCGGCGCTGAGGGTGGCGGTCGTGGTGGTCGCCACGCCTCCGGTGAGCATCATCGGGGCGGTGTCCACGCCGTCGATCGTGAACGTGACTGCGCCGGTCGGGGTGCCGGCGACGGACGAGACGGTCGCCGTGAAGGTGACCGACTGGCTGAACAGCGACGGGTTCAGCGAACTCGTCACGGCCGTGGCGGTCGGGACGTTGACCTGCCGGGGCACGGCCGGACTCGTACTCGGCGCGTAGACCGGGGCGGAGCCTTGGCTGAAGCCGTTGTACGTCGCCGTGATCGAGTTCGGCCCCGGCGGCAGGGTGGTCGTGACGAGCGTGGCGACGCCGTTGGCGAGCGCGACGGGGCTACCGAGTTGCGTCGCGCCGTTGAAGAAGGTCACCGTCCCCTGGAGCGGCGACGTGCCAACGCCGGCGGGCGTGACGGTCGCGGTGAGCGTCACGGCGACGCCGACGTTCGACGGCGACCCGGAGGTCGTGAGGCCGGTCGTCGTGGCGACCGTGTTCTGGACCTCGAACGCGCCGATGTCGCTGGCGGCGTTGACGACCCGGGCGAAGCCGGTGCCGCGCTGGTCGGTCGTCAGCGTGCCGAGGAGCGCGTCGTCGCCGGCGTCGATGGCGATGGAGCCGGGCAGCAGGGCGACGGTCGAGGTCGGGCCGCCGTTGTTCTGGGCCGGCCCGAGGTTCAGTTGCGCGGCCGTGACGGCCGTCAGGTCGCCGGCGGCCGTGTAGCCGGTGGCGCTGCCGACGTTGGAGATCAGGTTGTGGCCGGCGCTCGTGAAGGTGCCGAAGACATCGGGGTCGGTCGTCGCGGTGTTGAGCGCGAGGATGCTGTTGCCGACCGTTTGCAAGTCGAGGGTGGCGACGAACGCGCCGCCGCTGAAGGACCCCGCGAAGTAGCCGCCGCCGACCGCCGGGCCGGCGACGGACGGGGTGCCGTCGGTGCCGCCGTTGGTGGCGAGTCCGCCGGTGCCGCCGGCCCCGGCGACGAGGGCGTTGTTCGTGACGGTGACGTTGGTGACCGTCAGGGGCGTGCGGTTGACGTAGAGTCCGCCGCCCGCGGCCCGCCCAGCGGTGCCGGCGGCCCCCCCGCTGGCGGCCCCGACGCCGGTGCCGGCGGCCCCGCCTTGGCCCGCGCGCCCGGCGGTGGCGGTCGAGTCGGCGATCGTCACGTTGGTGAGGCTGTCCCCTTTGCCGCCCGACAGGTAGAGGGAACCGCCCAAGGCGTCGCGTCCGTCCGCGCCGACGCCGCCCGCCCCTCCGGGGCCGGTCCCGCCATTGCCGCCGCCGCCGCCGTTGCCGCCGGCACTGCCGGTCACGACGTTCCCGACGAGGGCACTATTTGTGATGGTCAGCTTGGCCGCCCGGAAGACGCCGATCCCGCCGCCGTAAGCCGTACTCGACCCCCCGCCGCCGGCCCCGCCGGCCCCGCCGTTCGCCGTGCCGTCGCCGCCCTTGCCGCCCGCACCCTGGACGGCCGCAGTGAGGGTGTTGAAGCTCACGTCGCTGTTCGCGAGGGCGATGTTCGAGTTCGAGGAGTAGGAGGAGATGCCGCCGCCCCAGGACGAGTATGCCTGCCCGCCGCTGCCACCGGTCCCGCCGTTGCCGGCGGTGCCGCTGCCGCCCGCGCCGCCGCGGCCCGCGGTTGTGCCGACGGAGGTGTTGCGGGTCACCGGGCTGTTCGCGAGGGCGAGGTCGCCACCACTCAGGCTGATGCCGCCGCCCCAGGACGAGTACGCCCGCCCGCCTGTGCCGCCTGTGCCGCCGGTGCCGCCGCTGCCACCCGCCCCGCCGTCGCCGGCGACACCTCCGGTCATGAGGTTCGACCCGACCGGGCTGTCCGTAACGGTCAAGCTGGAGCTTGTCGATCTGGTGTCTTGATGGATGCCGCCGCCCCAGAGGGAATTGGCCGTGCCGCCGACCCCGCCCGCGCCGCCAGTGCCCAAGAGGGTCGCGGTGCCGCCGGCCCCGCCGACGCCCCCACTGCCGCCGAGACTGGTGTTCCCCGTCACGGGACTGGACGCGATCACGCTGGTCGAAACCAGCGCCCCGTAATTCTGAAGCCCCTGCGCGACGATGCCGCCGCCCCAGGTCTCGCCGCCGCTGCCGCCGCTACCGCCGCTGCCGCCGTTGCCGGTCGCCGTCGCGCCGCCGCCGGCCCCGGCGGCGGCCCCGGTGCCGCCGAACAGTTGGTTGCCGGTGACCGGGCTGTTGGTCAGGGAGTAACTCAGGACCCTGCGGAGTTGGATGCCGCCGCCCCACGCCGAGCCGCCGGTGCCGCCTCGGCCGCCGCTGCCGCCGCCGGCAGTCCCGCTCCCGCCGGCCCCGCCCTGGAACCCCGAGCCGCCCCGCACGACGTTGCCGGTGACGGGCGTGTTCGTGAGTGCGAGCGTACTCGGGCCGGCCCCGCCGCGCTCGTAGACCGAGACGCCGCCGCCCCAACCGCTGGACCCGCTGAACCCGATGCCGCCGTTGCCGCCACTGCCTGCGACCGCCGCCCCACCGTCCCCGCCCCTGCCGGCCTGGCCGCCGACGGCGACGTTGCCGACGAAGGAGCCGCCGGTGAACGACAAGGCGTTGACCGCGGCGTGCGTGGCGGTCGTCATGTACGAGACGCCGCCGCCCCAGCCGGACCCGGAGGAGTTGGAGGAGCCGCCTGTGCCGCCGCTGCCGCCGGTGGCGAGTCCATCGCCGCCGCGCCCGCCGCCGCCGCTGGTGCCGCCGAGGGACCGGTTGTTCGTGAAGGTCGCGTCGGTCGCGGTGAGGCCGGCCGTCGCGTCGCCGAGGAAGACGCCGCCGCCCCAACCCGTCCCGCCCGCGCCGCCCGAGCCGCCGCCGCCGCCCACCCCGCCGGCCGCGCCGACGCCGCCGCTTCCGCCAAGCGCGGCGTTCTCTTGGAATTGCGTGTCAGACAGCGTGAGCTTGCCGGCCGAGACCGCCACGCCGCCACCGAACGCGTTGACGCTCCTCCCGTTCGCGCCGGACCCGCCGGTGCCCCCGGCCCCCGGCGCGCCCCCAAGCCCCGGCGCGCCGCCGTCCGCCCCGAGTCCACCGCCGCCGCCGGAGCCGCCGGCCGCGAAGTTGCCGGTGAACGAGCCGCCGGTCACGGACGTGTCGCCCGCGGTCACGGTGACCGACACGGCCCCGCCGGTCGCGCTGCCGCTGACGCCGCCGGAACCACCGACGCCGCCGGCCCCGCCGTTCTGATCCGCGTTGCCCGCCGTGCCGGCCTCCCCCGCGCCGCCGTCGCCGAAGCCGCTCGAGGCGGAGTTGTTCGTGAAGGTCGAGCCGGTAATCGCTAGGCTCCCGGCGGTGTTGGTGATCGCGCCGCCGCTGGCGGCCCCCGCCGCCCCGCCGCCGCCGCCGGCCCCGCCCGCGCCCCCGGCCGTCGCGTTGGGGAGGCCGGTCCCGCCGGCCCCGCCGGCCCCGCCGCTGGCCCCGTTGAGGCTGAAAGTCGTCGCGGCGATCGACAGGCCGCCCTTGCCGGCGCTGAAGATGCCGCCGCCGCTGCCGGGGCCGCCGACCCCGCCGGCCCCGCCGCCCAGCGACGAAGCGGTGCCCGCGGTGCCGGCTGTGCCAGCCCCGCCCCGGACGAGGTTGGTGCCGAAGCTGCTGCCGTTGCGAACCGTCACGGCCGCCGTCGGGGCGTTGAACAGGCCGCCGCCGAAGGCCGCCCCGCCGTCGCCGCCGTTGCCGCCGCTGGGCGTCCCGCCGTCGCCGCCGAACGCGGCGTTGCCCGTCACCGCCGTGCCGTCGAGGACCAGTGTCGCCCCGTCCGCGTTGAAAATGCCGCCGCCGGACGCCGTGCCGCCGGGGCCGCCGTTGAGCCCAGGAATTCCCGCCGTGCCGACGATCGACCCGGCCGTGACGCCGGCGCTGAGGAGGGTCAGTTTGCCGGAGTTGAAAATGTCGCCGCCCTGGTTGCCCCGCACCGCGGAGGGCGTCGGCGAGCCGGTCCCACCGGTGATCGTGAGCGACGAGATCGTGACGGTGGCCGTCGGCGACGTGACGTGGAACACCCGGCTGGAGGTCGCCCCGCTCGAACCGCTGATCGACAAGGCTCCCGTGCCCGTGATCGTCATATCGACGCCGATCGCCAGTTCGCCGTGCGACAGCGTAATGACGGCCCCGGCGGCGGGGTCGAAGGTGATCGTGCTGGCTGGGTCGGCGTTGGCCTGCGTCACGGCGTAGCGGATGTCGCCCGCCAGGCCCGCCCCGGTGCCCGCGTCGCCGGGCGCGTTGACGACGTAAGCCGCCGGCACGATGCGGTCGTCGAGCTGTTCGAGGCGCGGCTGCCGGCCCCGCAGCCGGTCCGGTGCGGCGCGAAACGGAACGTTCTGCCGGCCGGTCAGAGAGCGGAACCAGAACATTCAGGGCATGGGCGTTTCACTCGTATAGAGGGACGCGGATCGACTCGCCGTGTTCGGAAGTCGGTGCGGGAAAGCCGCGCAGGAATTAGTCTGTCACTGTCCCAGCCAACGGTCGCGCGATTTTGGGGGGGTTCGCGAAAACGGAGCGGGCGACGTAGGTTCTCCTGGGAGATTTCGCGCCAGATCGCCCAGTTGAGCCGTCGGCTTACGGGCGTCGGACGGCACCGGCTTCGGAGACTTCGCCGATCGTCGCCAGCATTGGCCCGATGGAGTCGCGGTAGCGCTCCCAGCGGCGCACCGACCGCGTGTACAGCGGCTCGCGGACCTGGGCCATGCTCGACGTGCGGACGAACCGGCGGGTCTCGTGGAACGCCAGGCAGGCCGGGTGCCAGTCGAGGCCGCACCAGGCGAGCAGCCGGCGGGCGTTGCCCTCGAGGTCGGCGACGACGGCCTCGTAATCGACTTCGAGCATCCGCCCCGGCAGCACCGCCCGCCAGTGGTCCATCAGTCGCAGGTAGTCGCGGACGCGCTCGCCGATCGCCACCTGGTCGGCCGCCCAGCGGATGTGCTTGAAGTTCGTCAGCCAGCACGACAACGCGGTGTCGCGCACGTCGCGGCGGCAGTGGATCATGCGGGCCGCCGGGAACAGCGTCGCGATCAGCCCGACCATCAGGTAGTTGTCGGGCATCTTGTCGGTGACCCGCGCCGCGGCCGGGGCCAGCCCGCGCACCCGGTCGAGGTAGTGGTGAGCCAGGGTCTCGACGCCGGCACGGGTCAGGTCGCCGACGCACTCGACGCCGGGCGACTGCCGCCCCGTCAGGCCCGGTAGTGAACGGTACAGGTCTCGCATGTCGTTCAACTCGCCGGCCCCGAAGACGCGCGGGTGGCTCGCCAGGATTTGCTCGACCAGCGACGTGCCCGAGCGCGGCAGGCCGAGGACGAAGACCGGCACGTCGGTGTCGAGGCCCCAGCCCCGGACGCGGGCGAAGTGCTCCGCCGGGAACGCGGCCACGATCTGATCGACGTAGGCGCGGTGTTCGAGCGGGTCGTACCCTCGGCCGGCGCGGCGGGCGACCCCGGCGACGACGGCGTTGGCGTCGGCGGCCAGCGCAGCAGCGCGGGCGGTGTCGCCGCGGGCGTCCATCACCTGCGCCAGGCCGTACTCGAGGATCGCGCGCCGCTCCGGGGTCAGCCGGCCGCGCGCCAGTGTCACCTCGGCGGCGGCGACCTCGGCCGGCTCGACCTTGTCGCGCAAAGTCATGCCCAGCGCCGACAGCGCCTCGGCGTGGTGCGGGTCGAGTTGCAACGCCGCGCGGAACGACGCGACCGCCCCGGCCGCGTCGCCGGACTCCGCGAGCAGCAGGCCCAGGTTGAGCCGGGCGTCGGCCGACGCGGCGGGGTCGAGGCGGATCGCCTCGCGGTAGGCGTCCGCGGCCTCGGCGAACTCGCCGGCGTCTTGCAGGACGTAGCCCAACGAATTCCAGGTGCGGGCGTCGCCGGGCCGCAGCCGTAGCGCCGCGCGGTAGCCGGCGGCGGCCGCGACCGTTTCGCCCAGGTCGTAGAGCGCCGCCGCCGCCAGGGCGTGGGGGTCGGCCGCGGCCGGGTCGCAGCGCGACGCCTCGGCGAAGCAGGCCAGCGCCTCCGCGGGCCGCCCGGCGTCCTTGAGAAGCCGGCCGAGTTGCGTGTGCGCTAACGCCAGCGCCGGGGCCAGGCGGATCGCCCGCTCGTAGCACGCCCGCGCCTCGTCGGCGCGGCCGAGGGCGGCGAGCGCGTCGCCGTGGCCGACCAGCGGTTCGGCGAGGTCGGGACGCAGCCGGGACGCCTCGGCGGCGTGGGTCAGCGCCTCGTCGGGCAGGCCGAGTTCCAGCAGCAGTTGGCCGAGTTGGTGCCGCACGAGCGGGGCGTCGCCGCAGACGCGCAGGGCCTCGCGCAGGTACGCCGCCGCTTCAAAAGGCCGGCCGCCGGCGCGCAGCAGCGTCGCGGCGTTGCGGTACGGCGCGGCCCAGCCGAAGCGCGTCGATAGCGCCGCCTCGTACTGCGTCAACGCCTCGTCGGGCCGGCCGAGGGCTTCGAGTGTGAGGCCCAGGTTGTTCGCGGCGTCGGCGTGGCCGGGGTGCAGCCGCAGCGCCTCGCGGCACTCGGCCTCCGCCCCGGCGGCGTCGCCCAGGGCGCGCCGCACCTCGCCGAGGTTGAGGTGGTAGCCGGCCTGTCCGGGGTTCCGCTCGACCGCCCGGCCGATCAGCCCCAGCGCCTCGGCGTGGCCCCCGCGCTGGTGCAACACGACGCCCAGCAGGTGCAGCGCGTCGGCGTGGCCGGGGGCGGCGTGGAGCACCTGCCGGTAGAGCGGCTCGGCCGCGTCGAGCCGCCCGGCCTGGTGGTGGGCGATGGCCGTCTGCAAGAGGTCGAGCATACCAGTCACCGGACGGGGGAGAGGTGGGGATTGTCCGGCGACCCGGCGAAGGCTAGTGTATCGTGGCCGCGCCGATCGGCCCCGCCCGTCCGGCGGGGCGGCGGCCGGCGGGGGGTTCGTGCATGGTCCGCAGTGTCCTCGTCCTCGGCGGCGGCAGCGCCGGCTACCTGGCGGCCCTCACTCTCAAGATGAAGTTGCCGCAACTCGACGTGGCGGTGGTCCACTCGAAGGAGATCGGCATCATCGGCGTCGGCGAGGCGACGACGGTGGCGCTGCCCAAGGTGCTGCACGGCTACCTCGGCTTCGACCCCGGCGACTTCTACCGCCGCGTCGAGACGACCTGGAAGCTCGGCATCCGATTCTTGTGGGGGCCGCGGCCGTACTTCGACTACACCTTCGGCAGCCAGCTCGACTGGAAGTGGGCCAACCTCGGCAAGTTCAACGGCTACTACTGCGACGACTTCTCGTACGTCGATTTGCCGTCGGCGCTGATGTCGCAGAACAAGGCCTTCGCCCGCCGCGCCGACGGCGGCCCGGTCGTCGGCGTCAACAACTACGCCTACCACATCGAGAACGGCAAGTTCGTCGAGTACCTGCACCAGAAGGCGCTCGAACTCGGCGTCACCGTCCGCGACGAGGAGGTCGCCGAGGTGCTGGTCAACGACGCCGGAATCGCCGGGCTGCGCGTCGCCTCCGGGGCAGTGCGGACCGCCGACCTCTACGTCGATTGCTCGGGCTTCCGCTCCGCACTCCTGGGCAAGGCGCTCGGCGAGCCGTTCCACAGCTTCAAGTCGTCGCTGTTCAACGACCGGGCCGTGACGGGTGGCTGGGCGCGCGGCGACGAGCCGGTGCAGCCGTACACGACCGCCGAGACGATGGACAGCGGCTGGTGCTGGCGGATCGACCACCTCGACCGCATCAACCGCGGCTACGTCTACTCGACCGACTTCATCAGCGACGCCGACGCCGAGGCCGAGTTCCGCCGCAAGAACCCCAAGGTGACCGGCACGCGCGTGGTGAAGTTCGTGACTGGCCGTTACGCCCGGTCGTGGGTCAAGAACGTCATCGCGGTCGGCAACGCCGCCGGGTTCGTCGAGCCGCTGGAATCGACGGGGTTGGCGGTGATCTGCGACGAGAGCCGGCTGCTGGCCGAGGCGCTGGCCGACTCCGACGGCGACCCGTCGCCGTCGATGGCGGCGGCATACAACGACATCTTCGCCCGCGAGTGGGACTCGATCCGCTACTTCCTGGCGATCCACTTCAAGTTCAACACGCGGCTCGACACGCCCTACTGGCGGGCCTGCCGCGCCGACCTCGACCTCGGCACGGCGGCCGGCGTCGTCGAGTTCTACCGCGAGAACGGCCCGACGCCTTACGCGAAGACTTCGGTGCTGGGCACCAACGACATCTTCGGCATGGAGGGCTACCTGTGCCTGCTGCTGGGGCAGGGGGTGCCGTACCGACGGCGGGCCGAGCCGTCGCCGCGCGAGTGGCAGCTGTGGCACGGCATCCGGGCCGAGAACCGCGTCAAGGCGCTGACGGCCGTCGGCGTCGCCGAGGCGTACCGGGCGGTGTCGGACCCGTCGTGGCGCTGGGACGCCGCCGCCTTCCGCGTGTGAACCCCCAGGTGGGCGCGGGCGGCGCGCCGGGGAATGCAGCCAGTGGCGCGACCGTCGGTCGCCGGAGGAGTGACGATGCCGACGGTCTACGTGGACGCCGACGCCTGCCCGGTGAAGGACGAGGTCTACCGCGTCGCTGCACGCTACGCCGTGCCGGTGCGGGTCGTGGCCAACGCCCCGCTGCGCGTGCCGGCCAGTTCCGGCGCGGAACTCGTCGTGCGGCCGGGGTTCGCCGCCGCGGACGACTACATCGCCGAGCACGCCGGGGCCGGGGACGTGGTCGTCACCGCCGACATCCCGCTCGCCGCCCGCTGCCTCGCCGCCGGGGCGCTCGCCCTCGACATGCGTGGGTTCCCGTTCTCGCCCGAGACGATCGGCGAGGCAATGGCGGTGCGCGACATGATGCGCGGCCTGCGGGCCGACGGTACGGTGGGCGGCGGCCCCCCGCCGATGGCCCCGAAGGACCGGTCGCGCTTCCTCTCGAAGCTCGACGAGTACCTCTCCGCGGTGCGCCGCAAGTACCCGCCCGCCCCGACCCTGCCGGAGTCGTGAGCCGACGCGGAGGGGTCACAGCTCCGCGAAGAATTGCCGCCACCCGGCCAGGGCGGCCGCCGTGCCGAAGTGCCGCACGGCGGCGGCTCGGCCGGCGCGCGAGACCTCCGCGGCGTGGCGGCCGTCGTCGAGTAGCCGCGTGAGCAGCGCGACCGCCTCGCCCGCGTCGTCGCAGGAGTAGCCGCTGACCCCCTGCTCGATCAGGTCCGGGACTTCGTACAGGGCGTGGCCGACAAGGTGAGGCGAGTTGCCGCGGCGGGGGCCGACCGCGACGACCGGGGTGCCGGTCATCCACGCCTCGACGAAGTTGAGCGTGTACGACGCGGGGTACGAGCCGACGCTGAAGTAGCAGCGGTTGTCGCGCAACTCTTGCCGGAGCCGGTCGTACGGCAGCGGCCCGAGGGCGTTCGGCACCCCCGCGTTGCCCGGCCCGAAGAGCTTGTGCGGGACGCGGGCGACCACCGCGGCGTAGAACTCGTAGTTGCACGCCACGCCGCGCGTCGCGGTCGCCTGGTTCACCGTCACCGACGACCGGACGTGGCCTGTCCAGCCGCAAAACTCGTCCGGATCCTTGGCGAAGCGGATCACCGCGTCCTCGCCGAGGTAGCCGGGGATCGTCCGCTCGCGCGGCGAGTACCGCACGACCCGCAGCCCGGCCGCCCGGTAGGGACGCAACTCGGCCTCGCGCTCCGCGAACGACTGGCCGATCGTCCGCCAGACCACCACGCGCCCGCCGAGCGCCGCGGCGTTGTTGACGACCCACCGGGCCAGGTGCATCACGATCACCACGTCGAAGCGGCGGGCGAACTCGGCGGTCAGGCGGTCGCGGCGGTCCTCGCCGTCGGCGCACGGCAGCGCCAGCCACGCCTCGCGGTCGGCCGGGTCCGAGCGCAACCCCGGCAGCGCCGGCCGCAAGTCGTCGGTCGGCCGGTCGGGGTGCAGGTACGTGCTGGGCGAGAAGACGGTGTGCCCCAGCGCGTGGAACAGTCGGATCTCGTCGGCTTCCAAGACACCGTGGCAGGAGAGGTAGAGGATTTTCATCGGGCGGCCCGCACGGTCAAGGCGTCCGGGCCGGGACGAAGGCCCCTCAAACGACGATACCCGTTGTACTCAAGCGAATGACTCGCGTGGGCACAACGGGTATCGTGGTCGCCTCAGTTGAGACTTCCGAGACTTCGAGAAGTTGCGGCGATTGGATTTGAACCAATGACCTCCAGGTTATGAGCCT
>JANXTD010000190.1 GCA_025352585.1 Fimbriiglobus sp. | reverse complement strand
GCAAGGCCCAATCGACGACGCCTTCATGAGGCCGTTCGCCGTCGCCCCCGCGCCGGCCGGTGACTCCCCCGTGGCCGCGTCGCTGGCGGCGTCGCACGCTCGCTTCGGCCGCGAGTGGGACCGTTACTTCCGCGGCGTCCTGCCGACGCTAACCGACGCGACCCTGCCGGAAACCGCCCGCGTGATCTTCGGTACCTTCGACTCGCCGCTGGTCGCCGCAGTGCTGCCGAAGCTGCCGATCACCTGGACGGCCGACACGCTCACCGTCAACGGCGTCAGTTACGACGCCAAGACGCACTACCCGGTGCTGATCTACCCCGACCCGCTGAAGCGAGACCGTTACCTTGCGCTGAACTCCGGCCACACCTTCCACGCCGCCGAGTTCGAGGGTAGCAACGCCTTGCTGTACCCACGCCTCGGCGACTGGGCGGTGCTCAAGCTCGCGCCGACGAAGCTCGACCCGGCGCACAGTGAGACGGTCGCCGCGGGGTTGTTCGACGAGGACTGGCAGTTCGCGAAGTAGCGTTACGAAAACAGCCCCCGCACGGGGTCGCCCGGTGTCACCCGCAGCGGCCGGCCGGCCGGGTCGGCGTAGGTCGCGTCGGCGGGGATGCCCAGCGCGTCGAGCAACGTCGCGGCGAGGTCGGGCGGCGACACGGGGTCCGCCTTCACCTCCCCGGCCTGCCGGTCGCTGGCCCCGTAGACCGCGCCGGGCGTCACCCCAGCCCCGGCGACCACGGCGGAGTAACAGCGTGGCCAGTGCTTGCGGCCCGGCGAACTACCCACGAAAGTCTTCTCGACCGCGACCGTCGGCGCGCGGCCGAACTCGCCAACGCACACCACCAGCGTCGTGGCGAGCAAACCGCGCTCGCGGAGGTCGTCGAGCAGCACCGAGAAGCTGCGGTCGAAGCGCGGCAGCAGGTGGTCGCGCATCGAGGCGAAGATGTCGTTGTGCGTGTCCCAGCCGTAGGCGTCGGTGTCGTCCGGCAGGGCGTCCTGGCCGCGCACGGAGTGGTTGAAGAAGACCGTCACCCACGGCACCCCCGCCTCGACGAGCCGGCGGCCGAGCAGGCACGCCTGGCCGGCGCGGTAGCGGCCGTAGCGGTCGCGCACGGCGTCCGGCTCCTTGGCGAGGTCGAAGGCGTCGCGGGTCTTCGGGGCGTTGAGCAGGTCGTACGTCTTGCGCAACACCTCCGCCTGCCCCGCAGTGCCGGTCCACAGCTTCGCCCGGCCGTCGAGTTGTTCCGCCAGCGCGCGGCGGTCGTCGGCGCGGCCGGCCGGCACGTCGGCGGGCCGGCTCAGGCCTTGTAGCAGGTCGCTGCCGCGGGTCACGTCGCCGAATTCGAGCGGGTCGAAGCCGCGACCGAGGAAGCCGCCGTACTGCCCCGGCCCCGGCTCGCGCGGCGTCCAGAGCGGGCCGTTGACCTGCATCGCCGCGTGCGGAAACTGGTCACTCGGCCGTACCCGTTGCACGACCGCCCCGAGGCTCGGCGCGTCGGTCGCCGCCGGCCGGGGGTTCGAGCTTTTGCGCGGGTGCTGGTGCCCCGTCAGCGTCAAGTAGCACGCGGAGCCGTGGTCGGCGTCGTCGTGCGTCATCGACTTGACCACGGTGACGTGCTTCGCCAGCGCCGCGAGTTTCGGCAGGTGCTCGCCGAAGCGGAGGCCGGGCACGGTCGTGGCGATCGAGCCGAACGCCCCGCGGATTTCTTGAGGCGCGTCGGGCTTAGGGTCCCAGGTGTCGAGTTGGCTCATGCCGCCACTGGTGAAGACGATCAGCACCGACTTGGCCCGCGGCTTCGTCGGCGTCCCGGCCCGCAGCGCCCCGCCGCCGAGCAGGCCCGGCAGCGCCAGGCGGAGCCAGTCGCGGCGCGTGGGCGCGAAGCCGGCCGGCTCGATACGGGGGACGAACGTGGGCATTCTGCAGGTCCGGGGGGCGCGGTTGCGACCCCGAAAAGTCTACCACGGCCGCGGCCCGCCGTCACCCTCGTATACTGCCAGCGATGCACCTTGAGCAACTCACCATCGTCGGCGTCGGCCTGATCGGCGGCTCCGTCGGCCTCGCGGCGAAAACCGCCGGGCTGGCGACCCGCGTCGTCGGCGTCGGCCGCGACGAGCGCACGCTGGAGCGCGCCGTCACCCTCGGGGCCATCGACCGCGGCACCAAGGACTTGTCGGAGGCGGTGGCCGACGCCGACTTGGTCGTCGTCTGCACGCCGGTGGACCGCATCGCCGCCGACATCCTCACCGCCGCCCGCTCCGCCCCGCCGCGGGCGATCATCACCGACGCCGGCAGCACCAAGGGCAACATCCTGCGCGAGTTGGCGGGCCAACTGCCGCCGCGCGGGGCGATGTTCATCGGCAGCCACCCGCTGGCCGGCTCCGAGAAGCGCGGGGCGGCGCACGGCCGCGCCGACCTGTTCCGCGACCGCCTCGTCGTCGTCACGCCGACGGCCGAGACCGACCTCGAAGCCCTGTCGGTGGTCGAGCTGTTCTGGCAGCGGCTCGGGGCGCGGGTCGTCCGCATGGACCCGTTCGAGCACGACAAGGCGCTGGCCGTGACGAGCCACCTGCCCCACGCCGCCGCGTCGGGGCTGGCCGGGGTGACGCCGCTGGAGTGGCTGAACCTCAGCGCCGGCGGCTTCCGCGACACGACCCGCGTCGCGGCCGGCGACCCCGACTTGTGGGCGGCGATTTTCGAGGCCAACCGCGACGAAGTGCTGGCGGCGACCGACGCCTACCTCCGCCGGATGGCGCAGTTCCGGGCCGCGCTGGAGGGCCGCGACTCCGCCGCCCTGGTCGCGTGGCTCACCGAAGCGAAGCAGGTGCGCGATGCTCTGGGAAGTTGAAATCCACCCCCTCGGCCGCGACGGCGAGCGCGACCGCGTCTGCGACGAATTCGACCTGCTCACCAGCTCGAAGCGCGGCATCGACCTCGTCACGGCGACCAGCCGCGGCTACCTGATCGACGGCCACCTCGCCGGCGTGGACGTGCAGAACCTTTGCGACGAACTGCTCGTCGATCGGCTCGTCGAGCGCGTCGACGTGCGCGCACTCGGCACGCCGCTGGGCACCCCGGCGACGACGGTGCTGCTCAAGCCGGGCGTCACCGACAACGTCGCCGACAGCGTCGTCACCGCCGCGACCGACCTCGGCTACGCCGTCGCCCAGGCCCGCACCTTCCGCCGCTACTACGGCCCCGACGCCCACGCCGCCGACCGCGACTTGCTCGCCCGCAAGATCCTGGCCAACGGCGCGATCGAGCAGGCCGTCACCGGGCCGCTGCACGCGAGCAACCTGGCCGTCGGCCAGCCGTACGCCTTCCGTCTGGTCGTCGTGCCGCTGCGCGACCTCGACGACGCCGGGCTGATGCAAATCAGCCGCGACGGCCAGTTAGCGCTGAGTCTCGACGAGATGCGCACGGTCCAGGCCCACTTCCGCGAGCACGACCGCGACCCGACCGACTGCGAACTCGAATCGGTCGCCCAGACGTGGTCCGAACACTGCTCGCACAAGACGCTCAAGGGCGTGATCGACTACGCTGAGACCGCCGAAGGGGTCACGACGACGCGGCGTTACGGCAACCTCTTGAAGGAGACGATCTTCGGGGCGACGCAAGAGATTCGCCGGCGGCTCGGGCCCGACGACTGGTGCGTCAGTGTGTTTTCGGACAACGCCGGGGTGGTGAAGTTTTCCGACGACTTCCACCTGGCGATCAAGGTCGAGACGCACAACCGGCCGTCGTCGATCGAGCCTTACGGCGGGGCCAACACCGGCCTCGGCGGCGTCATCCGCGACCTGCTCGGCACGGCGCTGGGCGGCCGACCGGTCTGCAACACCGACGTTTTTTGTTTTGCCCGCCCGGACTACCCCGCCGACCAACTCCCCGCCGGGGTGCTGCACCCGCGCCGCACGATGCAGGGCGTCGTGGCCGGGGTGCGCGACTACGGTAACCGCATGGGCATCCCGACCGTCAACGGCTCGATCAGCTTCGACGACCGGTACTTGGCCAACCCCTTGGTCTTCTGCGGCACCGTCGGCACCGTGCCGATCAACAAGGTCGTCAAAGAGGTCATGCCCGGCGACTTGATCGTGGCGATGGGCGGCCGCACCGGGCGCGACGGCATCCACGGCGCGACCTTCTCGTCGCTCGAACTCACCGACCAGTCGGAAACCCTCAGCGGCGGCGCGGTGCAAATTGGCAACGCCATCGAGGAGAAGAAGGTCCTCGACGTGCTCATGCAGGCCCGCGACCGCGGCTTGTACACGGCCATTACGGACTGCGGCGCGGGCGGCTTTAGCAGCGCCGTCGGCGAGATGGGCGCGGACTTGGGCGCGCACGTCGAACTCGACAAGGCCCCGCTGAAGTACGCCGGCCTGAGCTACACCGAAATCTGGATCAGCGAGGCCCAGGAGCGGATGGTGCTCTCCGTGCCGCCGGAGAAGTGGCAGGAGCTGCACGACCTCTGCCGGAGTGAAAACGTCGAGGCCGTGGTGCTGGGCACCTTCGAGGCGACCGGCCGGCTGAAGCTGTCGTACCGCGGCCACCCCGTCGGCGACTTGTCGATGCACTTCCTGCACGACGGCCGGCCCAACGTCGTCCGCCACGCCACCTACACCCGCAAGCCGGCGGCCCCCGTCGCCGGTGACACGACGATGTCACCGCACGACGCGCTGCTGAAAATCCTCGGCACTTACACCGTCTGCTCGAAGGAGAGCGTCGTCCGCCAATACGACCACGAGGTCCAGGGCGGAAGTGTCATCAAGCCGCTCGTCGGCCTCCTGAACGACGGCCCGTCGGACGCCGCCGTCGTCACGCCGGTCCTGGGACTGACGCTCGGCGCGGCGATCGGCAACGGCCTCTGCCCGCAATTCGCCGACCTCGACCCCTACGCCGCCGCCGCGTGCGCTATCGACGAGGCGTTGCGCAACGTCGTCGCCGTCGGGGCCGACCCGGCACGCACGGCGATCCTCGACAACTTCTGCTGGGGCAACGTCACCGACCCGGAGTTGCTGGGCGCACTCGTCCGCACCGCCGAAGCCTGCCGCGACGCGGCGCTCGCCTACGGCACGCCGTTCGTCAGCGGCAAGGACAGCCTCAACAACGAGTACAAGTCGCCCACGCTCCGGATCACCATCCCCTCGACGCTGCTGATTACCGCACTCGGCCGCGTGCCGGACGTGCGGCAGTGCGTGACGATGGACCTGAAGTCGCCCGGAAATCGGCTTCTTCTGGTGGGCACGACGCACGACGAACTCGGCGGCTCGCACTACCACCTCGTGACCGGCAAGACCGGCGGCCGCGTCCCCTGCCCCGACCTGGCGACCGCCCCGAAGATTTTCGCGGCGCTGCACCGGGCGATTCGCGGCGGGCTGGTGCGCAGTTGCCACGACCTGAGCGAAGGCGGCCTGGCGGTGGCGGTCGCGGAGATGGCGTTCGCCGGCGGCGTCGGGGCCGACCTGACGGGGGCGAACGACGTGACGAGCCTATTCAGCGAGAGCGCGACGCGGTTCCTGCTCGAAGTCACGCCGGAGAACGCCGCCGCGTTGCTCCACCACTTCGACGGCCTGCCCGTTACCGACATCGGCGCGACGGTCGCCGAGCAACGCCTGCGGGTGGCCGGGGCCGGCGGCGAGTGGCTGATCTGGGCCAAGCTCGCGGACCTCAAAGAGGCGTGGCAGAAGCCGCTGCGGTAAGCGTCCCCCGCCGTTCTCGGGGGACTTTCGTCCGCCGCCCGCCGTAGAATTGGTTTCCCCACTCGGAGATTCCACGATGCGGACGCACCTGATCCTCGGCCCGATCGTCGCCGGCACGTTAGCGGCCGTGCTGCTGGTTGCGTCGCCGACGCCGACGGTCGCCGCGCCGCCGCCCGACGAGCGCGAGCTGGTCGAGAAGGTCAACCTCGCCATTGACCGCGGGGTGCAGTTCCTGCGGGCGTCCCAGAAGAACCGCACGTGGGAGGGGTTCTGGGCCGGCGAACTCGCTGGCCTCGACGGCGGCGTCACCGCCCTGGCGACGCTCGCGCTGCTGAACTGCGGCGTCAAGCCCGACGAGAAGGAGGTCAAGACGGCCATCGAGTTCCTGCGCACCCTGCCCCGGCAGCGGACCTATGTCGTCGCCCTGGTGACGATGGTGCTGGCCGAGGCCCGCCAGGCGCGGGACTTGCCGCTGATCCAGGCCAACAGCGATTGGCTGCTCAAGACTGCCGTGCGCGAGAACGGCCGCATCAGCGGCTGGACGTACCCGCTGGGCGAGAAGTACCAGGGGGACGCCTCGAACACCCAGTATGCGCTCTTGGGCCTGTACGCCGCCGAGACGGCCGGGGCCAAGATCGCCGACGGCGAGTGGGAGCAACTGCGGGCGCTGTACCTCACCGGGCTGCGCAAGGACGGCGAGAACTCGGGGTCGTGGAGTTACATCAAGCAGAGCGGGCCGAGCTTCACGATGACCGTCGCCGGGGTCGCCGGCCTGTACATCGCCGGCATGGGCCTGAACGCGAATCAGCAACAACTCGACGTTGCGACCGGGGTCGCGGCCAAGTGCGGCCTGTACGAAGAAAACGACGCCATCAACCGCGGCATGAACTACATCGGCCGCAACTTTACTTTTACACGCCCGCAAGGCGGCGAATCGACCTACTACAACATCTACGGGATCGAGCGCGCCGGCCGGCTGTCGGGGCAGCGCTTCATCGGTCGCATCGACTGGTACCGCGAGGGCTGCGAGTTCCTGGTGCGCGAGCAGAACCGCGACGGCGGCTGGACCAAGAACGCCGAGACGAGTTACGACACGGTCGCCACGATCTCGACGAGCTTCGCGCTCTTGTTCCTGTCGAAGGGCCGCACGCCGGTACTCATTAGTAAGCTCGCGCACGGCGAGGCGACGATGCCGGACAACGGCACGCTCGTGGAGCGCGGCCCGCCCGGCGTGGTCGGCTGGAACCGCAAGCACAACGACGTGCGCAACCTGACCGCCTTCGCCAGCCGCGAACTGTTCGCCGGGCTGCCGCTGGGCTGGCAGGTCTACGACCCGCGCCGCAAGGACTTCGCCCGCAACGACGAAGTCCTCGCCGAAGTCGGCGTCCTGGTCCAATCGCCGATCTTGTACCTCAACGGCCACGAGCGATTAAACTTACCGGGGCAGCACAAGGAAATCTTCAAGAAGTACGTCGAGGAAGGCGGCTTCGTCTTGGCGGAAGCCTGTTGCGGTTCGCCGGAGTTTGGTGAGAGCTTTCAGAAGCTCGTCAAGGAGCAGTTCCCGGAGAGTCAGTTGCGGCCGATGCCGGCGGAGCACCCGATCTGGCGCAGCTTCTACGCCGTGCCGCCGGCCGAGTTCCCTGGCCTGATGGTGCTCGAACGCGGCTGCCGCACGGCGATGGTCTTCAGCCCCAAGCCGCTGGCCGGCTACTGGGAGGAGTCGCGGTTCATGGTGCCCGCCCCGGCCGGCAAGGACGCCGCCAACCGCGGCGAGCAGGCCTTCCGCCTGGCGGCGAACGTCGTCGCCTACGCCACCGGCATGGAGCCGCCGAGCCAGCGGCTCACGACGCAGAAGATTACCGACAAGGGCATGGCCGTGAAGTCGCCGCCCAAGGGCTTCCTGAAGCCGGCGCAACTGCGGTTGCCGGGCGAGGCCCCGCCGGCCCCCGCCGCGATGCGCAACCTCTCCGCGTACTTGCAGAAGAGCGCTAAGCTCGACACGGTGCTCGACGTGGAGAACCTGGGGGCCGACAGTGTTGACCTACCGAAGTACAAGTTCCTGTACCTGCACGGCCGCAAAACCTTCACGTTCGGTGCCGAGGAAATCAACGGCCTGAAGTCGAACCTGCAAACCGGTGGCCTGCTGTTGGCCGACGCCTGTTGCGGCAGCCCGCAGTTCGACGAGTCGTTCCGCAAGCTGGCAACCACACTGTTCCCGACGCAGAAGCTCGAAGTGATCCCCGCCGACGACGACCTCTATTCGGAGACGGTCGGCGGCGTGAAGCGGGTCGTCATCCCGACGGTCAAGCGGCGCGAGAAGGCGTCCACCGCCGACAAGGAGAGCGGTTTCGCCGACTTGCCGCCGCTGCTGGAGGGCATCAAAGTCGATGGCCGTTGGGCGATCATCTACAGCAAGTACGACCTGGGCTGCGCGATGGAGGGGCACAAGTCGTCGGACTGCCTCGGCCACACCCGCGAGAGCGCGTTGAGACTGGCCGCCGCGGCCGTGGTGTACGCGCTGAAAAATTAATCACCGGGTGATCGTCAAGCAGAACAATTTTGCCGCGGAGACGCAGAGTCGCGGAGAATACCAAAAGTTGAATTTGTTAT
>JANXTD010000157.1 GCA_025352585.1 Fimbriiglobus sp. | reverse complement strand
AGCGAGGGGAGCAAAGGCCGTTGACAATGTCGGTGGGGGGAGGACCAAGCAGTCACTCCCCACCGACATCGTCAACGGCCTTTGCTCCCCTCGCTCGCGCGTCCGGCTAACAAGGCCACCACGTCTTGACACTCGCGTGCGAAGGCGAGTTGTTGATCAAGAAATGGACCGAGGTTAGAGGGTTTATTACGCTTGACAAGGGGGCTAAGATGATGGAGTGGTATCACCTCCATCATCCCATTGTCCTCGTTAACTTCATGGGGACCGCCCTGCGGATCTACGGGTGGACGTCGCCGCTCCACGTTCCCGTGGGCCGTGTACTCCGCGAACAGTTGGTCCCGCCTCGACGGTGGTAGTAAGGAGGGGGAGGTTATGATAGCTGTAGCGGTGACCGTGGCCTTGGCTTATACCGCAGGGTACGGGTACTTCCTGTACACCAACCGCTCGGGCGACTACGCCGACCCGGACGACGCGATGGTCGGGTTCACGCACAAGTTCTGGGGGGCCGTAACGGGGTTAGCTATTTGGGCTGCATGCCTACATGCCGCCTTCATCGCGGGCCGGTAGCTCCAAGCTGTCGGGAGTCGATATCGCCCTGTGACGAACTGGCCGGTGGCAGTTGACTACTCTCGGGGCACTGCGGGTCGGCCGACCCGGCCACCGGGATGCAGAACTACCGGGCGCGGTGGCGGGACCCGCTGACCGGGCGGTGGACGAGCGAGGTTCCGCTCAGGATCGCGGCCGGGGGACCCGAACCTGTACTGGTACGCCGGGGGAACTACGCCAACCAGACCGACCCGGTGGGTGGTGACGGCTCTGTCCCCCCAACAGTACTGTCGCCGAGGTTTGCTCCCCTCGCTCGCGTGTCCGGCTAACAAAACCGGCCGGCCCGCCGGTCCCTTGACAGTCGCGTGCGAAGTCGAAGAATGGCACCGCCCCGCCACTCCCACTTCGCAGGTGACCCATGCTCCGACTCTCGCTCGCCCTGCTCTGCTCCGCCGGCGTCCTCGCCGCGCTCGCGCAAGAGCCGAAGCCCGCCAAGCCCAAGGCCGCCGAACGCGTCGCGATCAACGACCCGGCGAAACTCGTCGATGACAAGGACTTCGCCCTGCAAGGCGAGTACTTCGGCGAGAAGGCGGACAAGTCGGACCGCGGCTCCGGCCAACTGATCGCGCTGGGCGAAGGCAAGTTCCGCCTCAAGGCGTTCGACAAGGGCTTGCCCGGCGTGGACCCCCATTCAAAAGCACACGACTTCGACATCACCGGCGAGCGCGTCGGCGACACCGTCGAGTTGAAGGGCAAGGGCCAACTCATGGCCACGGTCAAGGGCGGCGCGATCGTGTCGCCGGAGGCGGGCGACTACCCGCTCAAGAAGGTCGCGCGCACCTCGCCGACGGTGGGGGCCAAGCCGCCGGCGGGGGCCGACGTGCTCTTCGGCGCGGCCGGCGACGAGACCAACTGGGACGGCGGCAAGCTCGTCAAGCTCAGCGACGGCGAGTTCCTCGGCGTCGGCTGCAAATCGAAGAAGACCTACGGCGACTTCACGGCCCACGTGGAGTTCCGCCTGCCGTGGATGCCGAACAGCCGGGGCCAGGGCCGCGGCAACTCCGGCTTCTACCCGCAAGACCGCTACGAAGTGCAGGTGCTCGACAGCTTCGGCCTGAAGGGCGAGAACAACGAGTGCGGCGGCATCTACACGATCGCCAAGCCGTCGATCAACATGTGCCTGCCGCCGATGGCTTGGCAAACCTACGACATCGACTTCACCGCCGCGAAGTTCGACGGCAGCAAGAAGACGACGAATGCCCGCATCACCGTGAAGCACAACGGCGTGACGATCCACGACAACGTCGAACTGCCGAAGGCGACCGGCGGCGGCCAAGTTGAAGGGCCGACGCCGGGGCCGTTCCAACTCCAGAACCACGGCGACCCGGTGGTCTACCGCAACATCTGGGCGCTGGCACGCTAAGACCGGGTGTGGGGTGTCGGGTTTGGGGTGTCGCAGAACCGAGACTTTGCGTCCCGGAGTTCTGCGACACCCCAAACCCGACACCCCACACCCGGTCTTGGTTTGAGATTAGCCTACCCACGCGCCGAAGCTGCCGAACAGCGAGTCGTAGGGGATCTGCTCCTTCAAGAGTTGCGGGGCCATGTCGTTGCCCGACGGGTCGCTGCCGCGGCGGGACCCCGAGTAGGTCTGGATGCGCGGCAACTGGCCGGCCGTGGACACCACGAGGCCGCCCAGCTTGCCGCCGTCGATGTTGCGCAAGACCGCCCGCGCGCCGACCGCGTCGCTCGGGGCGAACGGCGTGAAGTCGAGGAACTTCACCGCCTGATCGACCCGCAGCGGGTTCTGGGCCGGGGCGTTGAACGGCGACGTGACGGGGTCACTCAGGTTCAGGTACGCCGCGTTGTAAATGATGACCCGCGGGACGGAGCCGTTGCCGCTGCCGACGACGACGTCGGCCTTGCCGTCCGAGTCGTAGTCGCCGGCCGAGACGTTGACCCCGCCGCGGTCGTTCGAGTCGAAGGCGAAGAAGTCCGCGAGCACGTTCTGGTTGGGCAAGTTCGCGCCGCTCAAGACGCGAACCCGCGGGCCGCCGCCGGAGCCGGCCCCGATGAAGATGTCGTTGCGGCCGTCGCCGTTGAAGTCGCCGACGGCGACGTGGACGCCGGTGCGGCTCGTCGGCTCGTAGGCGAACTGGTCGAGGGTGCGGATGCGCGTCTTGGTGTCGTAGACCTGGAGCCGCGGCCCGCCGCCCTCGCCGGCCCCGACGATCAACTCGGGCACGCCGGCGTTGTTCAGGTCGCCCGCCGCGACGTAGACGCCGCCGGTGAAGCCGGACTCGAAGGCGAAGAAGTTGTCGACGATCCGCAGCGAGAAGCCGTCGATGATGCTGATGCGCGGCCCGCCGCCCGGCCCGGCCGCGACCGCCACGTCGGGCACGCCGTCGCCGGTGAAGTCGCCCGTCGCCACCCGCAGCTCCCCGGTGTATCCGGGGAACGGCTGGAGCTTCGAGAGCGGGATGAGGTTGCCGACGCTGTCGGTCCGGGCGATCGACACGAAGCCGCCCTCGCCGCCGGAGAACGACAGCGTGCGCGACAGGCCCGACACGAAGATCGGGAACTTCGACGAGAAGACCTGCGGGTTGGCGGGGTCGATGGTCACCGACGTGTCGAGGTCGGTGGCGGCGCTAGTGAACAGCACCTCGAAGTTGCGGTAGAAGCTCCGATCGACGACGGCGCTGCGGACAACGACGGCGGTCGTCGAGGCACCGTTGCCCGAGGCGATGTTGGCCGGGACGCCGCTGGCGAGGATCGTCTGCCGCAGCACGATGTCGCGGACGAAGATGTCCGTCTGCGCGACGTTGCCGTCGGGGGTGTTGGCCATCACGTCGGCGAGGACCGTCGATTGGAAGGCGACGGCGATGCCGTCGGGCGTCATGGTCGGGAAGGTCGAGGCCCCCTGGCCGGTGGCGTTGGGTACGGCGGTCCGCACGCTGATCAGGCTGGTGAAGTTGTTGGAGCTGCCGTCGAACTGGAAGACGTCGGCCTGGCCGTTCGTGTCAACGATGGCCCCGGTCGAGAGTTGCGAGGGGTCGGAGACGAGCAGGCCGGCGGGCGCGGCACTCGTGAACAAAATCTTGACCGCGTCGGGCGTGATCGAGTAGCCGCCCGGCCGCAAGTCCAGGAAGCCGACGCCCTGCGTCGCCGAGCCGGCCTTGCGCGACAGCAGGCGGAACTGGATGGTGCTGCCGATGAACCCCTTCTGGAACAGGTCGAACTGGTCGAGGCCCGTCGCCGTCGCCGAGACGGTGTAGCCGGGCAGCGGGATCAGGTTCGCGTTGGGGGTCGGCGCGGTCTGGCGGACCGTGAAGATCACGTCGGAGCTGAAGAGCGCGACGATGGCGTTGCCGATCTGCATCGAGCCGGTGTCCACCGCGGTCGTGATCACCGGCGGCACGAACGGGACGCCGAACCCGCCGCCGCCCGTGCCGCCGGTGATGGTGGCCGGCAGCACCGGCACGGCGATGAGCCCGGCGAAGATGCTGCCGTTGAAGTTGAACCGCGAGAAGTCCACGCCGGTCGTGTCGGTGCTGTAGGGCCGGATGTTGACGCCCGACGGGTTGCCGACGTTGATGTTGAAGTTGAAGCGGAAGGCGTTGAGGTTCCCGGAGATCGCGCTCTTGAAGAGCCCGACGAAGCCGGCCCCGCCGGCGGTCACGTAGCGCCCCAGCGGGTCCACGGACATCCCGGCACCGCCCTGCGCGGTCCCGCCCATCATCTGGAACTGGTATTGCAAGTTGAAGCCGAAGTTGACGCCGTTGAACCGGCCCGGCTGAGTGGCGTACAGCACCGAAACCGGCTCAGGCACCGCGGTGGGGTCGTTGGTATCGACGCGAAAAATGTCGGGGGAGTTCGGCGTGTCCAGGAACAGGGGGCCGTTCGCGGTCGCTCGGTTGGCGATGTTCTGGGCGTTGAAGTCCGAGACGAACGTCACCACCTTGCCGTCGGGGCTGATCGACGGGTTGCTCACGCCGCCCGCGCCGCCGATCGCCGTCCCCGCGCCGGTGCGGCTGACGAGGGTAGCGGCCTTGGTCGTCGCCCGCCAGACGAAGCAGTCCTGGCCGCCGGAGTCGGCCGCGAAGCCGCCGCCGTTGACGTAGATGTTTTGGTCGAACAATGCGGCGTTGGCCCCGCTCAAGAAGGCGACTGACTGGCCGTCGTCGCTGATCACGGCGTTGAGGCTGAGGCCCGGCACCGACTCCGCGACCCCGAGGCCCTTCTGACCGGGGACGAACCCCGAGTTGTCGGTGGGGGGAGGGTTGAACGCGGAGATCAGCGTGATATTGTTTGTGCCGTCGTCCTTGCGCTCGAGGTAGAAGATATTCGTCTGGCCCGGCGCGCTGATCTGCGGCTGCGGCTTGAGGTTCGCGTCGAGGACCCGCGACAGGTTGGTCGCCTTGCTTTGGAGCAGCAGGTAGCGGCCGTTGCTA
>JANXTD010000122.1 GCA_025352585.1 Fimbriiglobus sp. | reverse complement strand
GGGCCGGGCAGTGGGGCGGGCGGGGCGCGGCATTCGCCAGCGGCTTGTCCGGTGGACATCCTGCCGTCGCTGAATTCCTGACGCGGGGCGCGCAAGAAGGTCGCCCAGGGGAAGGTGCCGCTCAGGGCGGCGGCCACATCGACGCGCGAGGCGTTATCGACGACGACGACGCACGCGGCCCCCGCGAGGCCGGCCAGCGAGGCGAGGCACTGGCGGGTGTCGTCGAGGCCGTTGTAGTCCACCAGGACGATCGCCGGGGGCGGGCGGCTCATCGGGCGCGGCCCCCCGCGACCCGCTCGAAGACGCCGGCCACCGTGTCGGCCGTGCGCTCCCAGGTGAAGTGCTTGATCCGCGCGAAGCCCCGCGCCCGCAGGTCGCGGCGAAGTGACTCGTCGGAGAGTACGCGGCGCAGGCCGTCGGCCAGGGCGTCGGCGTCGTCGGGGTCGATCAGCACCGCGGCGTCGCCGGCGACCTCGGGGAGGCTCGTGCGGTTGCCGGTCAGCACCGGCGCGCCGCACACGAAGGCGTCGAGGATCGGCAAGCCGAAGCCCTCGCTGCGCGACGGGAAGCCCAGCACCGCCGCGCCGCTCAAGAGCGCCGGGATGTCGGCCTCGGGCATGTAGCCGTGGAAGAGCGCGCGGTCGCCCAGCCCCAGGCCGGCGGCCAGTTCGCGGAAGCCGGGCAGCGCCTCGGGCTGGATGCCGACCAGGAGCAGGCGGAACTCGCGGCGCAGGCCGTCCGGCAGGCGGGCGTAAGCGCGGACCAGGCCGGCGGTGTTCTTGCGGGCGTCGGCCGCGCCGAAGCCGAAGGCGTACGGCTCCCCCGGCGCGAGGCCGTAGCGGCCGCGGGCGGCGTCGAGCAACTCCGGGTCCTCGACGCGCCGCACCGCCTGGTCCGGTGCCCAGTAGTTGACCGTCACCTTGTCGGCCGGGACGCCGAGGGCCTCGACGAGGCGGGCCTTGGTGTACTCGCTGCCGGTGAGGATGTGCCGCGCCCGCCCGGCCACCAGCTTGACACGGCGCAGCCAGTCGCGCGTCTCGGCGGCGTCGGGGGCCATGTCGAGCGGGATCAGGTCGTGGATGTTGACGACCACCGGCACCCCACTGCGGCGCGGGCCGGTGTTGGCCGGCGAGTGCAGCACGTCGGCCCGCGCGGCGAGCGCCGCGACGGGGAGGACGGCCTGCTCCCAGAGGCCCAGGCGGCTCAGCCCGGCGAAGTCGATGCGCGCCCGCGACAGGTTGGCGATCGCCGCCAGCCGCGGCACGGCCTCGTCCTGCTGGTGCAGCATCGTGAACGTCCAGTCCGGCCGGCGCTCGGCGAGCTTGGCGTACAGGTCGATCAGCGTCTTGCCGATGCCCCGCGGCTGGGCGCGAAACACCTGCCGGGCGTCCACGGCGATGCGCATCCGGTCCCGCCGTCCTGGTAGGGTCATGTGCGGCGGCCGGGCGACGAGTCCCGCCAGGGTGGTGTGGGTGTCGCTGCCGGTGCCGGGGTCGCGCCTACGGAAGTCCATTCCCAAGCCCTCGCCGTGAGTTCGGCCGCGTGCGGCCACGTGAACCGCGCGGCCCTCGTGGCCCCGCGGGCGGCGTACGCCGCGCGACACTCCGTGTCCCGCAGCAGCCGCGCCAGCCCGCCGGCCAGCGCGTCGGGGTCGGCGGCATCGACGGTCAGCGCCGCGTCGCCGGCCACCTCGGGCAGACTGGTTGTCTGCCCGGTGAGGACCGGCACGCCCGCCGCGAAGCCGTCGAGAATCGGCAAGCCGAACCCCTCGTAAAGTGTGGGATACGCCAAGACCTCGGCCCCGGCGAGGAGGACTCCGACATCTCGCTCGGAAACGTAGCCCGAAATTCCGACGCCGTTGCCAAGACTCAGTTGCGGCGCGAAACGGGCCGCCAATTCGGCCCGCCCGGTGTCCGAAAGTCCGACAACCACCAGCCGCACGCCGCGCCGCACTTCGGCCGGCAGTCGCCCCCACGCCGTCAGCAGCCCCGCCGTGTTCTTGCGCGGGTCGGCCATGCCGAAGTGCAAGACGTAGCGCTCGCCCGGCGGCACGCCGAAGCGTGCCCGCACCTCCGCGAGTTGCGCCGGCGACGGCCGCGCCGGCGGCGACGTGGACGCCCACGGCACGACGTGGACTTTCGCCGGGTTCACGCCCAGGTGCGCGACGATGCGGCCCTTGGTGAACTCGCTCGGCGTGAGGATCGCGCGGGCGCGGCGGGCGGTCCGCCGGACGTTCGCCACCCACGCCAGCGCCGCCGCGTCGGTGCGGCCCGACTCCAGCGGGATCAGGTCGTTGAGTGTCGTGACCACGGGCGCGCCGGGGAACAGCGGCGCGACGCCGGCGGCCGCGTGGAACAGGTCGGGCCGCGCCCACGCGACGGCGAGCGGCAGTCGCAACCGTGGCCACAGGTCGAGGCGGTCGCCCTTCATGCGCAGTCGCTCGCAACGGACGTTGGGCAGGTCGGCGAAGGGGTTCGGCTGCGTGCCCTCGGCGTAGAGGAAGCGGAAGCGCCACGCCGGGCGGAACTCGGCGAGCGCCCGGTACTGCGCGACCGTCGTCTTGGCGATGCCTCGGCGCGGCTCGTCGAAGACGGTGCGGCCGTCGATGGCGATACTCAGCGGCCGGGTCACGACGCCCGCCGGTCGTCGCGGAAGCGGCGGATCAGCCCGGCGAACTTGGCCTCGTCGCGCAGCGCCCGCGCCCAGGCCGGGCCACGCTTCGAGTCGTCGAGCCGACGCTTGACCGCCACCTTCATCCAGCTTTGTAGAATCCAGCGCGGCACGCCGCGGAGGGTCGAGGCGCGGGCGTCGAAAGCGGCGCGGGCCTGGTAGCCGCCCCAATAGAAGATGCCCCGAATGTACTCCGTCGTGACGCGGGCCGTGGGCAAGAAGTGATCGACGCCGGCGTCGCCGACCCAGACGCCGTGGCCGCCCGCGCTGACGA
>JANXTD010000109.1 GCA_025352585.1 Fimbriiglobus sp. | reverse complement strand
GCTCCTCCCATGTAGCGGCCTCGCGGGCCGCGAGTCGCGCCGAGGACGCGAACGCCCCCGCCGTCACTCGCCCGGGTCGTCGTTGACGAGGCGTGCCGCCTCGACGGCCTCACGGGCCCGCGGCTCGCGCCCGTCGGCGATCAGGCCTTCGACCACTGCGGCGGCGAGACCGTCCAGGAAGGCCTCCCAGGCCCGCTCGACACTCGCGCGGACTTGCTCGTCGGGTTCCGGCTCGGCGTTCGTCATGGGGAGCTCCTTCGGGGTCGGGGGGAAAACGGAGACGCCCCGCGCGGGCCGTCCGCGCGGGGCGTCGAGGGGGACTGGGGGGTCGCGGGCTACGCCGACGCGCCCGGCCACTGAGGGTAGCCGGCGAGCGGGTCGAACCGGTAGCGGGCGTGCCGGTGACGCCCGAACTTCCCGCCGACCTCGGGTGGCTCGGTCAGCAGACAGTACGGGTCGGTCGCCCCGGCGGACTGCATCAGCCGGTGCAAGGCCATCGCCCTCTGCGCCGCCGTTAGCGTCAGCCCGCACGCCGCCGCGGCCGCGCGCTCGGTCCGGCCGGCGGCCCGCAGGTCGACGAGACGCGCGCGGAACGCCACGCGCTGCGGCGGGTCGAACAGGTCGACGGCCACCTCGCGGGCCACCAGCCCGCCCACCGACTCGCCGGCGGCACCCAGCAGGGGGGCCAGGTTCACCGTCAGCGTGGCCCTCAGCACCACGGCCCCGCCGTCCAGGGGCTGGTGCGGCAGGACCGCCACCCGCGGCACGATCCGGCGCATCATGCGGCCGAACGCCGGGTCGCCGAACGCCATCGCGCCCACGGCCTCGCGGGCCAGGGCCCTCAGCCGCTCGACCGGCGGCAACTCCGGTACGTCGTCCGGCTGGCGCCGCAGGTCGGCCCGCTCGGAGGCCAGCCGGGCCTGCCGGCCCTCCGCCTCCCCGAGCTTGACCCGCAGGGCCTCGCTGAACCCCATCCTCGACACCGCGTCGGTCAGGTTCGCCACCTCCCGGCCGGCCTGGGCGACCTCGAGGTCCAGCCGGGCGAGGTCGGCCGCCCTGACGGACCGCCGGGCGACCGACGCGGCCTGAGCCCTCGACCGGAACGCCCCGTCGAACGCCGGCAGGCCCTCGGCGACCGCCAGCACCGCGGCCGCCAGGCGCGGGCCGGCCTCACCCCCGTCGAACGTGGCGGCGTTCCAGCAGGCGTAGAGCCGGGCCCCGGAGCACATCAGGCGGCCCGCCTGGCCGTGCCCGCCCCAGTACATCGGCCGGCCGCAGACCCCGCACGCGACGTGCTGGCCCGGCCAGACCGTCCGCTTCTTCGGCACGCCGGCCCGGCCGTCCGCGGTGCCCCGGGCGCGCCCGCGGGCGAAGTGCCCGTTCTTCGCGTCCAGCCTGGTGATCAGCCGGTCGTAGCGGTCCGGCTCGACGAAGGCCAGGTGCGGCACCACGCGGTGCAGCCTCTCCTCGGCCGGGGCCTTGACCGACTTGCGCTGGCCGGTCTTGTTGACCCGCTTGCTGACGCGCTCGTTGCGCCGCCGCCAGCCCTTGACGATGGGGTTGCGGACGAGCCGGCCGATCATGGTGCAGTCCCACCGCCCGTTGCGGGCCCACTCCCCGGTCGGGACGCCCCGGGCGTTCATCCAGTCGGCCACCTCGGCGTAGCTGGCGTCGGCCTCGAGCATGGCGAAGACCGCGTCGTAGACCGCCTGGGCGCCCTCCGACTTGCGGAGGTCGGCGTCGGCGGCCGAGTTCTCGCCCTTGGCGTAGCCGTACTGGACCGTCTGGACGACCCCGCCCTGGGTGAAGCGGTGGCGCAGCGACCGGCGGATCCGCTGGGCGGTGTCCTTGTTGCCGGACTCGTGCTTGAAGGTGGCGAAGAGGGCGTTCATCTGCCAGCCGGGGGCGGCGGTATCGACGTGGTCGTTGATGGCGATCAGGCGGGTGCCGCTGTCCTCGCACGCCTCGCAGAAGGCGGTGGCGCGGCTGCGGCGGCAGATGCGGCCGAGGTCCTCGACGACGACGAGGTCGTGCCGGCCGCTCTCGGCGGCGGTCTCGGCGCGGGCGAGATCCTCGCGGTCCAGGAGTTCGCCGCTGCCGCGGCCCTGGATGACGGTGACCTCGACGGGGCCGCCGTAGCGGCTGGCGACGTAGCCTTGGCACAGGGCGACCTGGTCGTCGAGGCTGCGGGCATCCTGGTGAACGGTGCTGATGCGGGCGACGATGAGGAGCTGGAGCGCCCCGCCGCGCCGCGGGGCGAGGGGGACTCCGTCGAACAGGTTGGTCACGGGCGTAGCCTCCGACTGGAGAAAGTCCAGTCCGGAAGTCCGCCGGCCCGACTGTGGTCGCGAAGTGTCGGCCCGGAGTGGGCCTACGCTTGGGCGAGCAACTCCTCGGCCGTGAACGGGATCTGATCCGCCACGGCGAGGAGTAACAGTCGGTCCGGCTTCGGATGGTCAGGAAATGTGCAGCGTCTGGTTCGGCGTCTTCGCTCACACGTCGTGCTTACCGAACATAACGTTCCGTGCGCGGGGCGGACGCAAGTGCCGACATGCGCCCAGAACCTATTCTAGCTTACCACAAACCACGGCCGCGGCGACTTGTTTGCCGTTCCATCGCCTGGTTACAGTAGCTGCAAAGGTGCGCCTTCCGGCCGTCGATTTTCCATATATGGTGCATCTTCAACAAATTGCCGCACATTGTGCAGCGGGTTACGGGCATCCAGCCCATCACCGCGCACAGCACCCAAACCGGCAGCCAGCAGCCGCCCGATCTCACCG
>JANXTD010000091.1 GCA_025352585.1 Fimbriiglobus sp. | reverse complement strand
AGCGGCAAGGACGGCTCGCGGCTCGAAGACTTCTTCGCCTACGACTCGACTCTGCGCAGCGGAGTGATGGTCGCGGCTGGCACGTTAGACGCCGGCGGCCTCGTGCGGGTCGTGACCGTGCCGATGGCCGGCGGCGGCCCGGACGTGAAAGTGTTCGACGGCGACAAGCTCACGGCGACCTACCAGCCGTTCGGGTCGGGCGAGGCCGGCAACGGCGTCGCGGTGCGTGACCTGAACGTCGATGGCCGCGGCGAAATCCTCGTGACGAGCGGCCCCGGCAGCCGGCCCCGCGTGGTCGTCCTTGACGGCGCGACCGGCAAGCTCCTGCGTGACTTCCCCGGCCTGACGCCGGACTACGTCGGCGGCCTGTTCGTGGCTTGAGTCTTGAGCGCCAACGACCGCTCGCCGACGCGATCCGAAGGTTCCCGGCGGCGGCGACTCTGTTCAGCCGAACAGTTCGCGGATCGGTTCGGGCTTGTCGAGTAGGTACTGCGGGCGGCCGGCGAAATCGGGGAACGTCACCTTGCCGGGGTCGATGCCCAGAGTGGCGTACAGAGTCGCGAGCACCTGGGAGGCGTGGATCGGCCTGTGCCGGGCTTTCTCCCCCCGCGAGTCCGACTCGCCGACCACCTGCCCGCCCCTCATCCCGCCGCCGGCGAGGAGCGCGAACCCGGCCTGGCCCCAGTGACCCCGGCCGTCCGGCGTCACGTCGCCCACCTTCGGCTGCCGGCCGAACTCGCCCCAGATGACGACCGCCGTGCGCTCCAACATCTTGCGGTCGTCCAGGTCCGTGAGCAGCGCCGCGACCGCCTGGTCGTAAATGGGCAGTTTCGCCCGCAAAAACTTAAAGTTGTGCGCGTGCGTGTCCCAGCCGCCGGGGTCGAAAGCCTCCGCGATCCGCACCGGGAATTTGGCCGCCACCGTCACCACCGAAACGCCCGCCTCGACCAGGCGGCGGGCGCGGAGGAGGTCCAGCCCGGCGGGGCCGTAGTGGTCCCTCACCCGCGGCGACTCGCGCTCGAGGTCGAGGGCGTCCCGCACCTTCGTCGAGGTGAGCATCTCCAGCGCCCGGGCGGCGTTGGCGTCGCTGCCGGCGAACGCCCCGGCGTACTCCAACGCCCGCGGCAGTCGGTCGAACGCGGCCAGCAGTTTTCTCCGGTCGTCGAACTTCTGCGGCGAGATCTCCGGCAACAGGGCGCAGTCCTTGACGACGTCCCCGATGGCGCTGAACGGGCGGTGCGCCGGCCCGAGGTAGGCCGGCTCCTCCGGGTCGTCGTAGCTGGTCAAGAGCTTGTGACTGGACGTGCTGACGTAGGTCGGGACTGGCCCGGCCGCGTCGCGGAGCTTACTCACCACGCTCCCGAAGGCCGGCCGGCGGGCCGAACCGATCCTCCCGCTCGACTCGCCGCGGAGGCCGGTGAGCAGTTCGGTCGGGTCGTGGTTGCCGTAGGTCTCCAGCCCGCGAACGATCGAGAACAGGTGGGCCAACTTCGCCTGGCGGGGCATCAGTTCGCAGATGTCCACCCCCGGCACGTTCGTGCGCACCGGCTTGAACTCGCCCCGGTATTCCGCCGGGGCGTCCGGCTTCAGGTCGTACATGTCGATGTGCGACGGGCCGCCCGGCAGGTAGACCATGATGACCGACTTCGGCGGAGGGGCCGTGGGGTTCGACGCGCGGGCGGACGCGCGGAACAGGTCGGCCAGTGTGAGGCCGCCGACCGCCAACCCGCTTACGCGGAGGCAGTCACGGCGGGACACGCGGCCGGGTCCGAACGTGACATCGAACATTTGCAATCTCTCGAGCGACGTTGAGCCTATCGCGGCTGCCGAGTAGGCCTCGAACGGCCGGCAGGAACGACATCGGACCAGTCGGGTCGCCCGCCGCGTAATACCCTGCGGAATACGCGGACCGGCAGACACCGCGGGGCCGTCACCTGTCCGACGCCGAAACCGCCGTCGTAGTTCCGCACCCCGACGAGACGGATGCGAGCGCGGCGTGTGGCGCTCGCGGCACACCCTTCCGATTCCGCCGCACCCACCACGACGCCTCCCGCCGCCGTACGACGTGCAGCGCGGCCCTTGCGTTCGGCAGACGCGGCCTACACGTGAGGCGTTCGCGGGGCGCGTGGTTCGGCCGAACGAGGCAAAAGCCACGCGGCTACAACGCTTCGCTAATGTCGAAGCCCTTGCGGTACTCGCGGAACAGCATGGCGTTCGCCTTGGCGAGGTCGTCGGCCCCGCCGGTGAACTGCTCGGACTTGGGGTCGATCAGCAGCTTCGGGCCGACGCGGCCGACGGCCTTCGCCAGATCGACCTTGTTGTCCGTCAGGTGCGCCTTCAGCCGCGTCAACGCCTCGCCGGCCTCCTTGCAGCCGGTGAACACGTCGGTCGGGGCGTCCATTGGGGCCTCCTTGCCGAGGCGGTAGCTGATGTTCGCCAGGTGGCACAACGCCGCCGACAGGTGGCCCTCGGCGATGTCACAGTTCAAGTCGGTGTGCTTGCCGCTGCGGGCCGCCTTGACGAAGTTGTCGAAGTGGGCCTGGTCGCCGCCGCCCTTGAACTCCTTGACCTCGTTGCCGTCGTTGTCGTAGGCGACGCCACTGCTGTAACTCGGGCAGACCACATAGCCCTTGTCGCCGAACCAGATGTTGCCGACCTTGGTGCCTTTGTAGTCCTTGGTGTCCAGCCCGCGGACTTCAAAGATCATGTTTTGGCCGTTGCCGAAGTCGTACAAGGCGAGTTCGGTGTTCGGGGTCTCGCCGTCATCGACGTAGCCGAAGCGGCCGCCGACGGTGACGACCGAATTCGGCAGTCCGGCGACGTTCAGCCCCCAGCGTGCCTTGTCGGCCTCGTGAACCCCCTGGTTGCCGAAGTCGCCGTTGCCGTAGTTCCAGATCCAGTGCCAGTCGTAGTGCAACCCCTTACGATCGACGGGGGACTTCGGCGCGGGGCCGCACCAGAGGTCGTAGTCCATCGTCGCCGGCGGCGTGGTCGGCGCGGTCACCTTGCCGATCGACTTGCGGGGCTTGTAGCAGTTGCCGTACGCCAGGCTCACCTTGCCGATGTTGCCGGCGTGGATGTACGCGATGGCGTCGCGCATGCCGGCGTTGGAGCGGCTCTGCGTGCCGACTTGACAGACGCGGTCGTACTTGCGGGCCGCCTGCGTCATCAAGGCACCTTCGCGGACGTTGTGCGTCGCCGGCTTCTCGACGTAGACGTGCTTGCCGGCCCGCATGGCCCAGACAGCCATGAGCGCGTGCCAGTGGTTCGGCGTGGCGATCGAGATCACGTCGATCGACTTGTCGTCGAGCAGCTTGCGGAAGTCCTGGACGAAGCGCGGGGCCTCGCCCTGAACCTTCTGGATCGTGTTCATCGCATTCTTGATGACGCCCTCGTCGCAGTCGCAGGCCGCCACGATTTCGCAGTTGTTCTTGCCGAGGAACGCCCCGACGTGGCTCATGCCGCGGCCGTGAACCCCCACCACGGCCACCCGCAGCCGGTCGCTGGCCGCGCCGCGCTTGGCCGGCTTGGCCTCCTCGGCAGCGCGGCTGGAGCCGACGGCCAGGGCACTCGTGCCGGCGAGCAGCGCGGTGCGGGCCAGGAATTCGCGGCGGTGGAAGACGGACATGGTCGGCTCCGGCGGGGCAGGGGAGGGGCGGTCGGCGAGACTGGTGTCGAGTCTAAGCGACCCCGCCACCGATTGCAACGGCTCACTCAGTGATCCTCAGCGAAGTCTCACGCCGTCCCCAGGGCAGTTGCCGCGGCCGCCGCCTCCTCGATGGGCCGCGTCAGGGGCCGGCACTCGACGAGCATCGTGATCTCGCCCTCCTGCACGGTCTTGCCTTCCTGGTTGACGATGCCACGGTACCAGACGACTTCGCCGCGCCGGCCGCGGCCCTTGACCGTCTTCTCGACGACGCGGGCGTTGACGTGGATGGTGTCGCCGATGAAGACCGGCAGCGAGAACTTCCACCAGCGGACGCCGGTCAGCGCGATGATGCGCACCAGCGGGGCCTGCACGCCGAGGCCGCTGGCGATGCCGAAGATGCCGAAGCCGTGGGCGATGCGGCGGCGGTACGGCGTCTTCTTGGCGAACTCCTCGTCGATGTGCATCGGGTTGAAGTCGGCGCTGAACCCGGCGTAAGTCATGATGTCCGCCTCGGTGATCGTCCGGCCGGGCGACTCCCACTCCGAGGTCGTGTCGAGGTCGTCGAAGAACAGGTGGTGGGCGCTGAAGGCCATGGCGGTCTCGGTGCGGTCGCGAACATTCGGGAAGTCGCGTTATACGCCACAGCAACAAGTTGAACACCGCGCCGTTCAGGGCGTCGCCGGCAACCCCAGCGGCGTCGGCCGGTGCCCCGGCGTCGAGGCGTCGATGCCGACGTAGACGACTTCGGCCTCCGTGACGGGGATCACCTCGCCGCCGCGCTCGGCGACGACATCGACGCGCATCGTCAACGAGGTCCGGCCGAAGCGCACCGGCCAGGCGTAGAACTTGACCACGTCGCCGACGAGGACCGGCCGCTTGAACTCGACGCGGTTGACCGCGACGGTCACGATCACGGCCGCGGTGTCGCCGCCGCGCCGCTGCACCTCGCGCCGCGCCGCGACCGCCCCGGCCAGGTCGATGTAGCTCAGGATGACGCCCCCGAAGACCGTCGAGTAGGCGGGGTACGCCCCGCCGGCGGCCGTCGCGTTGGGGTTGGCGTCGCGCGGCATCATCACGACCGAGATCGCCAGGTACGGTTCCGACATGCGTGTCACCTCCGGGGGTTACCAACGGGGCGGGGCCGGGCGCACGCGCCCGGCCC
>JANXTD010000048.1 GCA_025352585.1 Fimbriiglobus sp. | reverse complement strand
AGGACGAGCAGCCCGTCCATCGCCTCCACGACCGTCACGGCCGACCCCATCGCTGAGTAGATGCTGCCGATCTCCAGCCCGATGTAGCCGCCGCCGATGACCAGCAGCGACTTCGGGATGTCGGGCATCAGCAGCGCGTCGGTCGAGTCCATGATGCGCTCGTCGCCGAGCGCCCAGGGCTTCGGCACCGTCGGCACGGAGCCGGTGGCGACGATACAGTTCTGGAAGCGGACGCGGGTCACCTTGTCGCCGTCGGTGACGGTCACGGTGTTGGCGTCCTCGAAGCTGGCCTTGCCCTTCATCACCTCGACGCCGCGGGACTTGCAGAGCTGGCCGATGCCGGTGGTGAGCTTCGTCACGACCTTGCCCTGGACGAACTCGCGCAGCTTGGGCAGGTCGAGCTTGGGTTCGCCGAAGCTCAGGCCGATCGCCGCCGACTCGTGGGCCTCGCGGATGACCTTGGCGACGTGCAACAGGGCTTTCGAGGGGATGCAGCCGCGGTTCAGGCAGACGCCGCCGAGCCGCGCGCCCTCATCGACGAGGATGGTCGGGACGCCGTGGTCGCCGGCGTGCAGGGCGGCCGGGTAGCCGCCGGGGCCGCCGCCGAGGATGAGCAGTCGGATTTCGCGCGTGTCGGCCATGGTCTCTCGCCTCGGTGGGGGTCGTGTCAGCGTATTTTACCGGGCGGCGGTGCCGGCGGCCGGGGTTTCCCGGACGCGCAGCAGGAGCGGCGGCGCGGCGTACTCGGTGTCCTTGGGGGCCTTGCCGCGCAGTTCGCCACTGGCGCGCTCGCTCCGCGCGGTCACCGTCACCGGGCGGGTCAGCGGCGTCACCCACGGCTCGGCGGCCAGCACCACTTCGCGCTGGGTCTGCCCCGGCAGCACCAGGATGCCGTTGAGGCCGACGTTGAGCACGCGGACCCCGTGCGGCAGGCCGCGCACGTCGAACGGCACGCGGCCGGTGAAGCCGAAGTGCCGCTCGACCTTGACCGTGAAGCGGGTCTCGCCCCCGGGGCGAATCTCGACTTCGCTCGCCGTCGTCGGGGTCAAGTCGAGTTCGCCGACGACGGTCAGCTTGCCGCCGGGCGTGGTGCGGGTCACCACCTGGCCGGCGATGTCGGCGCTGCCGACGAGTTGCCAGCCGGCGGGGGCCGACTTCGCCGCGGCGGTCGCGCTCAGGGTGACCACCGCGGTCGTCTGCCCGGCTTCGATGACCGTGTCGGGGATCGAGAAGCCGGCCGGCAGATCCTTGGCCGTCACGCGGATGGGGCCGTCGAATTCGTCGAGGCGCGTGGCGGTGACGGTCGCGGGGATGCCGCCGCCGGCCCAGACGTTCGACGACGCCGTGAGCTTCAAAGTGAAGTCGGGCCGCGGCGGCCGCACGGTCAGGCGGTAGCCGCGGTTGGGGCCGCCGGCGGGGTCGGTGCCGCGCAGCCGCAGCCGGTACAGGCCGTCGGCCGGCGGGTCGAAGGCGACCCGCGAGTCCTTGCCGTAGCCCGGCCCGCCGTCGTCGTTCTGGAAGTTCAGCGCGAAGACCGGCATTCCGTTGGGGGCGAACTTCGTGCCCGGCGGGTGCAGTTCGACCTTGTAGGCCAAGCTGCCGTTGGCGTGCCCCGTCGGCGTCGTGCCGAGGTAGCCGAGGCGCTTGCCGGCGACGCTGACGAACTCGCAGTCGTCGTCCGGCCCCTTCGGCAGGGCGACGATCCGCATCAGCTCGCCCTTCACGAACAGGTAGTCGTTGACGCCGAATTCGTTCCACGTTTCGAGGCGGATCGCGGGGGAGGTCGAGCTGTTGTCGCGGAAGGTCGTGTACGCCTTGGCGGTGCAGCGCAGGGTCGCGCGCGGCACCGGCCGGCCGCCGGCGTCGAGCACTTCGAGACTCGAGTCGAGCGCCGAACCGAGGCGCGCCGACTCGACCTCCGCGACGAGCCGCTCGCCCTTCTTGGCCCGGAACGCCACGACGTGCGCCGCCCCCGGCGCGGCCAACTCGCCGTCGATCGTGAACGGCACTGCCGGTGTCGTCGCGGTGTCACTGTAGGGCACGCTCGGGAATTCGCCGACGACGACCGACGCCGCGCCGACGGGGTCGCCGCCCGTGCGCGCGATGGGCAAGTCGAAGCGAGTGCCCACGGCGGCGTCGGTCTTGATTGTCAGCGGCGTCGTGGCCAGCGCGCCCAAGTTGACGCCGCGGACGCTCACGGGGGTCGGCACGCCGCGGGGGACGCCGAGCGGGAAGACTTCAGTGATGACGGGGATCGGCCCGAGGTGCAGCCGGTACTTGACCCCGGCGTTGCCGCGGAACTCGCGGTCGCGCACGCCGACGGCGTACACCCCGGCCGCCGGCAACTTGACGCCGAGCAAGGTGCCGTCGCGCTCCGCCAGCACGCGGCCGGCGGCGTCGGTCAGCGTCAGCACCGGGGCGAACTTGGCCGGCTCGACGGCCGTGACGAGTTGCGCCCCGAGTTCGTACCCGGCCGGCGCGGCGAAGCGGTACGTGTCGGCGTCGCCGGGCCGGTCGAGGTCGCCGGCGACGGTCGCCGGCAGGGTCAGCGTCGCGGCGGGGTTCGCCAGCGGGAAGCGATCGGCGGCCGGCGGTTTCGCCACTTCGCCGGTCGCGGCGTTGACCCGCAGGACGGTGCCGTCGAACAGGCCCAGCGCGAGTTGCGAGCCGTCGGGCGACAGCGCCGCGGCGGGGATGGCGTCGGGTCGCGGCGGGTAGACTTTGCCCTCGCGCAGGGTCGCGCCGTCCCACGACTTGGCCGCGCCGTCCTCGCCGACGGTGACCAGCGTCGCCCCCTTCGGCCCGACGAGAATGCGCGAGACGGCCGCCTCGTGGGCGAACACCGACGCGGTCAGCTTGCCGCCGGCCGCGGTCACGGCCCAGGAGCGCAGGCTGCGATCGACGCCGGCCCCGTACAGCGTCTTGCCGTCGGGGTGCCAGGCGACGGCGTAGACCCAGTCGGTCGCGTCGGGCAGCGTGTACAGGCGCTGGTTGGTCGCGGTGTCCCAGAGCTTGACGGCGCGGTCGGCCCCGGCGCTGGCGAGCAGCTTGCCGTCGGGGCTGTACGCCAGGGCGTACACGGCGTCGGAGTGGTCGGTGAGTGTCGCCGTCGGCTGACTCGTCGCGGTCAGCGGCACGGCCCACAGCTTGATGAGGCGGTCGTAGCCGGCGGTCGCGAGGGTCTTGCCGTCGGGGCTGAACGTGATCGCGTAGATGGCGTCCTTGTGGGCCGTCAGCGCCACCGGCTTGGCGTCGTCGTCGGTGGCGTAAACCCGCAGGACGCCGGACTTGCCCGGCGACCCCGACGCGACCGCGAGTTGCCCCGACGGCGAGAACGTCAGCCCCGTCACGCGGCCGTCGAAGCCCGTCAGGGTCCGCACCGCGTCGCCGGTGGCGGGGTCGAGCAGCGTCACCGTGCCGCGCGAGCCGACGGCGAGGAGCTTGCCGTCGGGCCGGTAGGCGACGGCCGTCACCGGCGCGGCGGCCAGCGTCGGTGCGGCGAACGCGATCGCGGCGAGGAGGGTGCGGAGCATGGTCGTGGCTCACGGGGGAGTGTGTGGGGTCAGTCTACGCGGCGGGCGTCAGGCAGTCCGGCCCGGCGTTGCGAACCGAGTTCACGGTGCCGCTCAGCGCCGTCGCCGTCAGCAGGTCGTCGGGGCTGGTGCGGAGCAACGCCTGCACCTCGGCGAGCGGGGTTTTGGCGTCGAGCCAGGCGGCGTAGTCGCCCCGCGGCAGGATCGCCGGCATGCGGTGGTGGCAGAACGCCGTCGTGCCGTTGGCCGGCACGGTGAGGATGGTGCAGGTGAACAGCGGCGACTCGCCGTTGGGGTTCCACACGTCCCAGAGGCCGGCGAAGGCGAGCGGCGTGCCGGCCGTCGGGCGGAACAGTTGCGGGACTTTGCCCGCCGGCGTCGTGTGCCACTCGTAGAAGCCGGTGGCGGGGATCAGGCAGCGCCGCGTGTGGAAGCTGTCGCGGAAGGCGGGGTTGGTCGCGGCGGTCTCGCTCTTGGCGTTGATCGGCCTCGGCCCGGCGTTCGGGTCGGTCGCCCAGCGCGGCACGAACCCCCAGCGCATGCGGACCAGCCCGCGGCCCAGGCCGTGCGGCTTGTTGCCAACGACCGCCACGAGGTGCGACGGGGCGACGTTGTACTGCGGCGACAAGTCGTCCGGCAGGCTAGCGAGGTCGAACTCGCCGATGAGTTCTTCGGCGGGGGTCTGGAACAGGTAGCGGCCGCACATCGGCGTGGACTCGGGTGGGGTTTGGAGGCTCCGCCGCGGGCGACTTCTGTTCTTGTTAGCCGGACGCGCGAGCGACGGGAACAAATCCCGGTGGGCGACGCCCGTGGGTGGCGACGGTTTTGTCGTCTCCCGCCGGCGATGTCCACC
>JANXTD010000041.1 GCA_025352585.1 Fimbriiglobus sp. | reverse complement strand
GCAACTCGGCCGCGTGGTCGGCGAGCGGCCGGCCGCGGTCGGCGACGGCCGACGGGCAGGCGAGCCGCAAACTCACGCGCCAGTGGTCGCCGGCGGGGACCATGATGAACGGGTAGATCTGGCACGACATCGGCTTGGCGGTGCCGCCGAACTCGGCGTGGATGCGGCAGCGGTTGTCGGCCCCCAGGAAGACGCACGCGCCGTCGGCGCGCTGGTTGAGGCGGAAGTGGCCCGGCCGCCCGTCGGCGACGACGCCCGGCACCCCGGCGAACTCCGGCCGCGCCCCCCAGCCCTGGGCTTCGAGCCGTGCCTTCTCGACCGCCGTCACGCTGACGGAGTAACTGCGGCAGCACTCGCCGCAGCTGTGGCAGTCCCAGCGCTGGGGCACCACGGGCAGCGACACGGCGGGTCGGGGCATCGGCACGGGTTCCTGACGGCGGGGGCGACGGCATTATAGCGGCCCACGCGGGCGGATCTGAAGCGGTCGCCCGGAACCGCGCCGGGACTCGCCCCGCGTCCTCCGTCGCGGGAATTTTCCCGCCGAGACGGATTTCGCGCCCCCGGCCGGTTAGCCCGACGGACACTGTCGCGTACAATCGTAACGCACGCAGTCGGTTGGGGGGTTCTCGGGATGGCGGTGCAAGGGCCACACGGGTCGGCGGGCGTCGGCGGGCTGCCCCCCGCGATGCCGGAGACGGTCGCTTTGAACGCGGGCGGCCCCGAGACCCTGGCGTGGGCGGCCGGGGCGACCGTCGCGGGCGACTCCCTCGGCGGGCTGGCCGGCTACGACCTCCTCGAAGAACTCGGCCGCGGCGGCATGGGCGTCGTCTACAAGGCGGCCGACACCGAACTCAACCGCGTCGTGGCGATCAAGGTCTTGCCGGGCCGCGGGGCGGTGGACCCGCTCGAACTCGCGCGCTTCCGCATCGAGGCCGAGACGATGGCCGCGGTCAGCCACCCCAACGTGGTCGCGGTCTACAACATCCGCGAGGCCGCCGGGCAGCCGTACATCGTCATGGAGTACGTCAACGGCGGCAGCCTGTCGGCCCTGCTGCGGCGCGACGGGGCGCTGGGGGCGGCCGAGGCGGCGCGGGTCGTGTTCGCGGTCGCGCGGGGCGTGGGCGCGGCCCACGAGCAGGGCGTGATCCACCGCGACCTGAAGCCGGCCAACGTGCTGCTGCACCTGCCCCCCCGCCGCGAGCCGGGCACCGAGGGGTCCGGCCCGCCGTCCGCCGCGGGGCCGCCGCCGTCGCAGCCGAAAGTCGCCGACTTCGGCCTGGCGCGGCGCGGCCTGTCGAACGACGTGACGACCACCGGGGCCGTCCTCGGCACGCCGGCGTACATGGCCCCGGAGCAGGCGTCCGGGCTGAACAAGCTCGTCGGCCCGGCCGTCGACGTCTACGCCCTCGGCGTGATCCTTTACGAGTGCCTCGCCGGCCGCCCGCCGTTCGTCGGCGACGACCACTGGGCGATCCTGCGGCAGGTCGTCGATGCGGACCCGAAGCCGCTGCGCGAGCTGCGGCCGGACGCCCCGCGCGACCTCGAACTGATCTGCGGCAAGTGCCTGGCGAAGGACCCGCGCGACCGCTACGCCAGCGCCGACGCCGTGGCCGACGACTTGGCGTGCCACCTCGAAGGCCGGCCGCTGAGCGTGCGGCCGGTGTCGGCGCTGGAGGCCAGCCGCAAGTGGGCGCGGCGCAACCCGGCGCTCGCCCGCATGGCGGCGGTCCTGGCGCTGGCGGCGCTCGCGCTGGCAGCCTCCGGGGTCAAGTACGCTCAGGACGCGCGTGCCGCCGCCCAGCGCGACCGCGACTCGGCCCAAGACTTGGCCCTGAGTGAGGAGAAGGGCAAGGCGCTGGCCGCCGAGCGCCAGGCCGCCGTCCGCGCCGCCGAGGACGCCCAGCGGCTGGCCCGCTCGCAGCAGTTCTACCGGCGACTGACGGCCGCGGAGGCGTGCCGCTTCGAGCCGACGCCCGGCTGGACCCTCGACGCGTTGGCCGACGTGGCGGAGCTGGCCGGCTCCCCCGAGGCGGCCGGCGAGCGCGGCAAGCTGCGCGACCTCGCCGCCGCGGCGCTGGCGTCCCCGGACCTCGAAGAGTGCGCGGCGTGGTGGCTGCCCGAGTCCGGCCCGTTCACCTACCCGAGCCTCGTGGCGACCCACCCGAGCGCCCCGCTGGTTGCCGTCGCCCGCTTCGGCTACTCCGTGCCCGAGTTCCGCCTGACGGTCTGGCTGATCGACTGGCGGACCGGCACCACGCGCACCCTGACCGCCCCGGTCTGGCTGTCGCAACTCAGCACGAAGGGCAAGAAGGAGTCGCCGGACCGCCTCGTGTTCCAGCCCGACGGCCGCCGGCTGCACCTGAGCACGCGCCGCGGCAACGCCTTCAGTTGGGACCTCGACGACCCGGCCGCGCCGGCGCGGGAGGAGCCGAAGTTCGCCGGCTTCGGGCCGCTCGCCTTCCGGCCCGACGGCCGCGGCTTCTGGAAGGCCGACGAGAACGAGTTGCGGGCGTGCGACGCCGCGGGCCGGGTGCTGGCCTCGCGGAAACTGCGCGGGAAGGTCGCCACGCTGGGCTACGCCGCCGCGTCGGGCAGCCTGGTCGTCGCGGTCGGCGACGCGGTCCAGGTCCTGGACCCGGAGGACCTGTCCGACCTCGCCCGGCAGCTGAAGACGCACTCCCACTTCACCACGGCGACGGTGGCCCCGGACGGCCGCGGCGGGGTCGCGGCCGTGGACAACGAGGTTTCGTGGCTCGACGCCACGGACAACCGGCTCGCCGGCACCCTCGACCGCGGGCAGGACTCCCCCGGCGACGAGGCGCGGCACCCGGTCTTCAGCCCCGACGGGTCGCTCGTGGCCGTGCCCCGCGAGCACTCGCACAGCCTGCTGCTCCTGAGCACGCGAACCGGCCAGCCGCTCGCCACGGTGCCGACCCCCAACCGGACTCACGCGCCGCCGGTGGCGTTTAGTGCCGACGGCGGCCTGCTGTTCGTCGGCGCGCAAGACCGCCTGCGGGCCTTCCGCGTGCGGCCGGGGGCGCTGACCCCGGCCGCCGTGGGCCTCGCCCCGCTGCTGGCCGTGGCCCTCGACCCCTCCGGCCGCGCGCTCGCCGGTCACGCCGCCACGCCGTTCCGACTCGGGGCCGGCACCGCCGCGACGGCCGGCCAACTCGCCGCCTGGGACCTGGCCCGGCCCGGTGCCCCCGGCCTGCCGCTGCACGCGCAGACGCAGTACAACGGCACCATGACCGGCCACGCCCCCAGCTTCCAGCCCGACGGGCCGTGGCTGGCCTACGGACTCTCCTCGGCCCGCGGCCTCTGGAACCCCGAGACCGACGAGTGCCGGCCGCCCGCCACGCCGGCCGGCGCCCCCGGCGTCTTCGCCCCCAGCGGCCGCCTGTGGCGTGGGGGCCGCGACGGCCGCAGCGCGACGGCCTCCGAAGTCCCCGGCGGCCGTCAGCTCGTCGCGTTCGAGGACGCCGTCGAACGGCACGTCAGCGGCGAGGCCCCGACCGCCGTCCTGTTCACCGCCCCCGACGGCCTGCTCGTGGGGACCGCGACCGGGCTGTTGAACTGGCTCGACCCGGAGGGCCGCCGCCTGGGCCGCTGGAAGGCCGGCCCGACCGAGCCGTCCGTCGCCGCCCGGCGGCCCGGCGGCCCGGAGGTCTTCGTCGGCCACGACTCCGGCGACGCCGGCGTCTTCCGCCTGCCGTCGGGCGAGTCGGTCGCGTCGTGGAAGCCGCACCTCGGCCGCGTGACCGCCGCGGTGTGGCTCGGCCCCGACGACCTGCTGACCGCCGGGGCCGACCGCCGCATCCACCTGTGGCGCTGGGACGGCGCGGCGGCGACGCGGGTCTGGTCGCTGCGGACCGCGGCGGGCATTCGGCAAATGCTGCTGGCACCGGGCGGGCGGGTCGTCGTGCTTGAGGACGGCGCGCGGGGCGTCGGCCTGCTGGACGCGCCGCGCTTCCACGCCGAGTTGGCGGCCCTCGTGCCCACGGAGGCGCTGCGCTTGACGCCCGCGGTGGCCGCGGAGTCGCCCTTGCCGGCCGTCCTGAAGCCTGGGCCGGCCGCGCCCGCCGCCGGCCTCCGCGCGGACTACTTCACGCGCCACCCCGGCAGCGACGAGCGCGTGTACCTGGCGTCCGGCCACGTCCCCGGCCTGCCCAACCCGGCCGCCGCCCCGCCGCACCGCGACCTGCCGGCGACGGGGTTCGCCGCGCGCTACCGCGGCTTCGTGCAGGCCGCCACGCCGGGCGTCTACACCCTCACAATTTCGGCCAGCGACAAGGTCACGGTCACACTCGACGGCGCGGCGCTGACCGGCGAGGGCACGGTAGCGCTGACGCTGACCGGCCAACCGCAGCGGCTGCGCATCGAGTGGGAGCACGCCGACGGCCCGGCGCGGCTGAGCCTGGCGTGGGCGACCGGGGCGACGCCGCCGACGCTGACGCCCGACCGGCCGTGACGGCCCCGCCACAGGCGGATCGCCGGTCACTCCCCGGCGGGGCCGCGGCGGTCGGCCTTGCGGCCGGCGTTGTGCTTCTTGTCGGCGAGCCGGCGGCGCTTCGCACCCTTCGTCGGCTTCGTCGCCTTGCGGGGTGTGGGCGGGGTCGCGGCGCGGCGGACCATCGCGGCGAGCTTCTCGAGGCAGTCGGCGCGGTTGCGCTCCTGGTCGCGGTAGCGCTGCGAGGTGACGAGGAACTCGCCCTCGAGGGTCGTGTGCGCGGGGTGGGCGGCGGCGAGGCGGGCCTTGACCGCCGGCGGCACGCTCGGGCTGGCCGCCAGCGCCCAGCGCAGCACCGCCTTCGAGGCGACCTTGTTGACGTTCTGGCCGCCGGGGCCGCCGGAGCGGGCGTAGGCCCAGGTCCACTCGCCCTCGGGGATGGTTAAGGCGTCGGTGACTTCGAGCATGACGACCCGCCTTGACGGACTCCGGGGTGGCGCTTTACCATCCTACCTGCGCGGGGCCGCTTCGGTACCCTGGCGGTAGGAGTTCCCGACCGATGAGCAGCCCGCCCAGCCCCACCGCCCGCCCGCCCGCGGAGGCCGCGCCGACCCGGCGTCGCCTCCCCTGGGCCGACGGCGCGGCCCTCGCGGGGTTGGCCCTGATCTCCGTGGCCGCCCACGCCTGGCTCTACACGCACACCTTCACGACCGCCCGCGACAGCATCGGGTTCGCGCAACTCGCGCTCCAGTACGAAGACCCGGCCCGCGCCGCCGTCAAGTTCCCCTGCGCCACCGCGCTCGACGTGGTCCGCCAGGGCGAGCCGCCGCACCCGCCCGGCTACCCGCTGATCGTCCTGGCCGTGTCGAAAGTGGTGCGAGCCGTCGCGACCCCGGCCGACGACGGCGAACTCGCGGCGGCGATGCTGCGCAGTACGCAACTCGCCTCGATGCTCGGCGCGCTCGTACTCGTGGTGCCGAGTTACTTCCTGGGCCGCCGGCTGTTCGGGCCGGCGCAGGGGTTCGCCGCCGCGGCCTTGTTCCAGGTGCTGCCGGTGTCGGCGCGGGTCACCTCCGACGGCCTCACCGAGGCGTGGTACCTCGTCTTCGTCGCCTTCGGCCTGGGCTCCGGAGTGATCGCAGTGCAAGCCAACGGCGTCCGCGGCTTCTTCACGGCCGGGCTGTTCGGCGGGCTGGCTTACCTCGTGCGGCCCGAGGGGCTGCTAGTCAGTTTGACGATGGGCCTGTTCGCCGTGGTCTCCGCGCTCGACCGCCGCGTCGGCGTGCCCCGCGCGCTGCGACGCGGCTTGGCGGTGACCCTGGGCACGGCGCTCATCGCGGGGCCGTACATGGCGGCGATCGGCGGCGTGACGCTCAAGAACGCCGCGGCCGCGATGGCCGGCTCGGTCGTGGCGGTGCCCGCGCCTCCGCCCGGCCCGGCGCTGTTCGGGGCGACCTTCGACCCGGGGCGCGACGGCAGTAAGTTGCAGTGGGTGGCCAAGGCGATCGCCCTGGAGGCGACCAAGACCTTCCACTACGCGCCCCTCGGCTTCGCCCTGATCGCGCTGCCGTTCGCGGTCCGGCGACTGCGGACCGACCCGGCGGTCGGCGTGCTGCTGCTCCTGGCCGGGCTGAACTTGGCCGTGGTGGCGCTGCTGGCCGCGAAGGTCGGCTACCTCTCGGAGCGGCACCTGCTGCCGATCGCGTTCGTCGGCTGCTTCCTGGCGGCGTACGTGATGTTCGGCACGCGCGACTTCTGGCGGCCGATCTTCGGCGGCCCGCTCACCACCCCGGCGGCCTCGTGGGTGCTCTACGCCGTCATCTTCGCCTCCTGCCTCCCGGCGACCGCCAAGCCGCTGCACGAGGACCGCCACGGCCACCGCGTGCTCGGCGAGTACCTCAAGGCGAACGCGACCCCCGAGGACGTGATCCTCGACCCCTACAACTGGGCGCAGTTCTACTCCGGCCGCTCCGTCCGCGGCGTGCCGCCCGACCCGCCGGCCCCGCGCTACCGCTGGGCGGTGCTCGAGGAGGGCGAGAAGGACCACGCCACCTTCACCAAGCCGCGGCTCACCTCCGCGCTCAACGTCGCGCGGGACCAGATCAACAAGCCGGTCGTCGCGCTGGAGTGGAGCGACCCCGCCGACTCGGGCAAGGCCCGCAAGATCGTGCTCTACCGCCAGGACGCGAGTAAGTAATGGGCCGCTTGCCGCCGCCCCGGCTGCTCACCGCGGGCCGGCCGCTCGGCGGCGGCGGCCGCGTGCTGACCCACACCAACGTCTGGTCGCCCGACGGCCAGTGGCTCGTTTCCGACACCCGCAGTGACCCCGCCGGCAGCCACTTCGACGGCACATCGATCGAGCGCGTCCACGCCCGCACGGGGGCCGTCGAGACGCTGTACGCGTCGCAGCACGGGGCACACTGCGGCGTGGCGACGTGCGACCCCGTCAGCGGCAACGTCCTGTTCATTCTCGGCCCCGAGCACCCCGACGCGGCCTGGAGTTACGGCCCGGCGCGGCGGCAAGGCGTGACCCTCGACGGGACCCGCGTGACCAACCTCGACGCGCGCGACCTGACGCCGCCGTTCACGCCGGGGGCGCTGCGCGGCGGCTCGCACGTCCACGTCGCCCACCCCGCCGGCCGGCTCGTTTCGTTCACCTACGACGACCACGTCTTGAGTGAGCTGCCGCCGGGGACGCCCGACGCGGACCTCAACCAGCGCAACGTCACCGTCGCCGACCGGGGGAAGTCGGTGCGCGTCCCGGAGACGCACCCGCGCAACCACGGCGGCGACGCGTTTAGTGTCGTCGTCACGCGCACCGTCAACGCCCCGACGCCCGGCAGCGACGAGATTTCGCGCGCCTGCGAGGAGGCGTGGGTCGGCGACAGCCGCACGCTGGCGTTCCAGGGCAGCGTCGTCGCGGCCGACGGGGCGACGATCGCCGAGGCGTTCGCGGTCGATCTGCCCGACGACTTGACTACTCCCGGCGACGGCCCGCTCGAAGGCACGCCAACCCGCCGGCCCGCCCCGCCGCGCGGCACGTTGCAGCGCCGGCTGACCGACACGAGCGGTCACCGCTACCCCGGCCTCGCCGGCCCGCGGCACTGGCTGCGCTCCGACGGCTCGGGCCGTCGCGTGGGCGTTTTGAAACGGGACCATGACGGCGTGGTGCAGTTTTGGACCGTCTCGCCCGTCGGCGGCGACTTGCGGCAAGTCACGCGCAGTTCGATCCCCGTCGCGTCGGCGTTCACCTGGCACCCCGACGGCGAGCGCGTCGCCTTCGTCATGGGCGGGTGCGTCTGCCTGACCGACGTGACAACTGGCGTAACGACGTGGCTGACGCCGCCACTGCCGGGGGTGCGGCCGGAGGCGTGCGTCGTGTCGCCCGACGGAGCGTGGGTCGCGTTCGTGCAGACCGTCGGCGGGGCGAATCAGGTCGGCGTCGTGGGTACGGGGTGAGCCGGTTCAAGTGCCACGGCTGCCGCCAGCTTCGCGTACTCGCCGAGCAGCTTCGCCCGCACGCCGGCGGCCGTCGCCGTCAACTCGCGCTGCTCGCGGACGTACTCCTCGCGGCCCTCTCTCGTCTCGACCGCCAGCGGTTCGAGGCCGTGAGCGTGCAGGTCGTACGGCGACGCGCGCATGTCGAGTTCGCGGGCGCGGCAGGCCAGCGCGAACGCCTCGGCGACGACGGCCGACGCGCAGAACGGGGCCAGCTTGAAGGCGAATTTGTACAAGTCCATCGTGACGTGGACGCAGCCGGGTTGGTCGTGCGCCTCGGTCGCCTCGCGGGTCAGCGACGTGCGGTTGCGGGGCGCGGCCGTCGGCGTGAAGAAGCGGTAGGCGTCGTAGTGCGTGCAGCGTAGCGGGGTGCCCTCGACGTGGGCGTCGGTGCCGGCGCGGCCGAGTCGCAAAGGCACGCGGCCGTGGCGGACTTCGGGGGCCTCGTAGACCATCGCCCACTCGTGCAGGCCGAAGCAGCCGTAGAACGGCTCGCGCTCGCCGACGGCCCGCAGGTAGTCGGTCGCCCAGCGCAAGTAGCGGTGCCGCCGCGGCGAGAAGCGGGCGGAGTCGAGGGTCGCGCCGGCCGGCGCGTCGAGGAAGTCGGCCGGCCAGTCGGTGTCGGCGGCCGAAACGTCCGCGAGTGTCACGCCCAGGCCGGGCGACCAGCGCAGCAGTTGCGACGGCTTGAAGTTGTAGTACTCGAAGAGGAAGTCGCGCACCGGGTGCTTCGTGAGCGTCCGTTGGCGCGCCAGCCGGTCGTCGGCCCACGGCCCCACGGCCGCGCGGTACGCTTCGCGCTCCGCCATCGCCTCGGCCGGGGTCACGGGCCGCACTCCCCGACGGCGAGGACCGCCATCGTCACGTCGTCGCCGAAGGGGGTGTCGCCGCGGAAGTCGTGCAGCGACTCCATGAGCAGCCACAGTAGCGCCTCGGCCGACTGGTTGCCGTTGATTCGCAGGCACTCGGTGAGGCGGTCGGTGCCGTACATCGCGCCGATCTCGTTGCGGGCCTCCGAGACGCCGTCGGTCGTGAACACGACCACGTCGCCGGGGGCGAGCTGCCGGCACCGCACCGCGTAAACCTCGCCGGGGATGACGCCCAACAGGAAGCCCTGGGCGACGAGCGGGGTGACTTCGCCGGTCGCCTTGTGGAAGTGCAGCGGGTACGGGTGGCCGGCGGCGGCGTAGCGCAACACGCCGGTCGCCTCGTCGAGCACGCTGTAGAAGGCGGTGACGAAGCGCTCCTCGGCGACTTCGAGCAGCCGCTCGTTCATGGCCCCGAGCACCGCGGCGGGGTCGGACTTCGGGGCCGCCTGCGTGAAGGCGAAGCGGGCCATCATGGCGACCATCGCGGCGGCGATGCTGTGGCCGCTGGCGTCGGCGATCAAAAATCCGAGCCGGCCCGGTTCCTCGGCGAAGTCGTAGTAGTCGCCGCCGAGGTGGTCGAGCGGCTCGAAGTGCAGCGCCCACTTGAGGCAGGCCCGCGTCGGCGGCGCGGGCGGCAGCATGATCTTCGTCTGCAAGCGCCCGGCGGTGCGCAGGCTGTGCAAGACTTCGCCGTCGCGGGCAATGAGCTGGTCGTTGGCCTGCCGCAGTTGCCGCGTGCTCTCCTCGACGCGCCGGGTCAGGTACTCCTCGCGCCGGCCCATCAGCAGCCGCGCCGAGATCACGCCCACCACCGCGTCGTCCTCGACGACCGGCAGGTGCCGCACGCGCAGGGCGTGCATGCGGCCGACGGCGTCGTCCCAGCCGATGTCCGGCGGCACGGTGTGCGGGGTCGCGGTCATCCACCGCGAGACGGGGTAGTCGCGCCAGCCGGGCACGGCGTCGGAGACGTTGCGGAGCAGGTCGCGCTCCGTGAAAATGCCGACGAGGCGGGTGCCCTCGACGACGAGGACCGAGCCGATGCGGCGGTCGTGCATCAGCGTGACGACGGCCTGGATCGGCGTGCCGGCCGGCACGACGACGGGGTGGAGTTCCATCACTTGGCGGACGGTCAACTCGGCGGGCGGCACGGGGGCGTCTCCAATCGAGGCGAGCCGGAAGAGTCAACGCGGACAGTTTAGCACTTCGGTGCCCATATCGAGTCGCGGCGGAGGATGGCGCGGCCGCGCCGCGGCGTCCGCCAACAGAGGAGCCGCGTCGTCAACGCTTCAGGTACCGGTCGTGGGCCTGACCCTCGGGGAGCGCGGCCCCGAAGACCGCCCCCACGCGGTCCATGTCGTTCGGCGACTTGCGGAATTCCTGCGGCGTCACTTCCGCGAAGCCGTAGCCCGAACCGAGCCGCATCTGGGGGTACAGGCCGTTGTAACTGACCTGGGTCACCGCGTCGGCCGCGTCGTAGGTGAACTCGACGCGCTGGCCCCTGATGCAGTGGTACCCCGCCTTGCCGAGTTCGTACGGCAACAGCACGACCTCGACCGTCCCCGCCGTGACCACATCGAGAAAGACGTAGCCGAGCGCGTTCCCGCCGTCGGCGACCTTCCGTCGCGTCGAGTAGACCTCGCGCAACTCGCCGCCGACGGCCCGCACCTCGGCAGGCTCGCCGAAGGTCTCGTGGACCATCGCGCGCGTCTTCAGGTCCATCAAGTCGATTCCTTGCACCGCCACGAGGGTGGAGCAGCCGGACGACGACAGGGCGAGGCAAGCCAGCGCGGCGGAGACGGTTCGCATCGGCGACGCGGTAGCCGCACGGCCGTCAACGCTCAAGGGCAACCGACGCTTTGGCTCGCCGCGACTTGCTCAGTGCTCCAACTGGAACCAGTCGGGCGAGGTCGCCTCGTACTTGCTGTACGTCTCGGCCTCGTCGGGCGGCTCGAACGCCAGGCCGGCGGCCGTCAACTCGGCCAACAGCGCGGCCACGCCGTCGACTTGCACCATGTACTCGCGCGTCGCCGCACCCCCGGCCGACTCGAAGGCGGTCGCCTCGGCGTAGACCTTCTCGTAGTCGTCGGGCTTCGCGCGGAGCATGTGCGTCCAGAAAACGGTGAGCCGGCTCTTGAGCGCCGCCTCGGCCTCGCCGGGGGTGCCGCGGACCGTGACGCAAACGTACTCTTCCATTCGCCGCCCCACCTGGTATGCCGTCCGACTCCCGCAATGATAGCGGTCGCGCCGGTGGGAGTGGGAAAATCGCGGCGGGCGTCTACCAATCGCGGGGCGGCGCTTCTACGATCAAGAAGTCGCCCCGGCTGAGGGAAGCGGTTGATGAGAGCACTCGTCGTCTCGGACATCCACGGCAACGCCGCCGCGCTCGAAGCGGTCGTGGTTGCGGCGCGCGGGCCGTTCGACGCGGTGCTTTGTCTGGGTTACATCGTCGATTAGGGCCCCGACCCGGCCTGCTGCGTCCACTGGGTGATGCGCCACGCCACCCACTGCGTCCGCGGCAACCACGACCACGGCGCGGCCCAGGACGTCGACATCGTCGGCGTCAGCGGCTTCCGGTTCCTGACGATGTCCACGCGCCGGCACACCCGCCAGCAACTCCCGCCCGAACACGTCCGCTACCTCGGCTCGCTGCCGACGACCAAGCTGCTCGCGATCGAGGGCCAGCGCGTCATGATGGTCCACGCCTCGCCGCGCGACCCGATGGACGAGTACGTGCCGAACGACCCGGAGGCGTGGGCCGCGCGGCTCACCGGCTGCCCGGTGGACTTGCTGTTGGTGGGCCACACGCACTTGCCGTTCATGCTGAAGGCCGGCCGCACGACGGTCGTGAACCCCGGCAGCGTCGGGCTACCGCGCGACGGCAACCCGAAGGCCCGCTACGCGCTGCTCGAGGACGGCGTGGTGACGCTGCACGAGGCGGAGTACGACATCGGCCGCACGGTCGCCGCGGTGATGGCGGCCCCGCTCGACCCGGTGGCGCAGTCGATGTTGACCGACGTGTACCGCAGGGGCCGCTACGTCCACCCGCCGGGGATGCCGGTGCCGCCGAAGATTTCGGGCTACTTCTGCCCGGTAAAGCCGACGGGGTGAGGCCGTCTTGTTAGCCCGACGCGCGAGCGAGGGGAACAAATCCGTGGGGACAATGCTGGTGGGGGGAGACAAAGCCGTCACCAGCCACTGGTGTCGTCCAC
>JANXTD010000934.1 GCA_025352585.1 Fimbriiglobus sp. | reverse complement strand
CGGCCGGGTTCAACTTCCACTGGTTAGGCAACTGCACCAGCCCGTCCTGGCCCAGCCCCGGCAGCACACGCCCACGGCCGACCGGCTTCGGCTCCTCGGCGTGGGCGACCAGTCCGACGAACAGCGTGAGCAGAAGTGCGGCACGGAAGGGCATGGCGGCAGTCCCTGGAGGCGAAGGCGGGCTGTTAGTATCGCGGATCGCCTGCGAAGGTCGCGTGAAAATCGGGGGGAGATTCGCGGCGCTATCACGGTCGGCTCGCCGTTGCGGTGCTAGACATGGTGTCCCACGCCCGCCCGGAGTGTCCCGATGGCCCGACTCTGCGAACCGTGCCGCGCGTACACCGCCGACGACGCCGTGACCGCGTGCCTGACGTGCGGCGGGCCGGTCAAGTTCACGCTGCTGCCGCCGGTCAACGGCGACGCGGAGCCGATCGCCGGCGTGCCAACTCCATGTGCCGAACGTTATGGGCGTCCGTTGAGATTGGACCAACTGCCGGTCGGCATCCTGGAAGTGGTCACGGGGCTTGTTGTCGTCGCACTCATCGCGGTGGCGGGCGTCCTGCTCTCCGCCCAGACCGAGTCGTTCGACGAGCGCGCGGCGAGGCTCGAACCGGGCATCTCGGTGGCCGCGGCGATGGAAGTCATGGGCGGGACGCGGACGCCCGTCCGGCGGTTCACATTCAGTTCCGGCGATACCGCGATGGAAGTGTTCCAAGACATCCCGCGACCTTTTGACGACGCCGGCGAGGGCACACTGACCTACCAGAAGGGCGGCAAGGCCGTGCGCATTCAATTCGAGAACGGCATCGTGACCGGAGTTGAACGGAGTGTCGCCGAGAACGGACTTGTCGAGAGCGTCACCGTCATGACCCGCTGACGCCGCCGCGTCACTTCGCGCCGGGGACTTGGCGGCCGAGTTTCGCCAGGACTTTCTTCATGTCGTCCCACGTCTCCTTCTTCCACTCGGGGTTGCGCAACAGCCCCGCCGGGTGGAAGGTACACATCACCGGGAGGCCGTTGTACTCGCGCCACTCGCCGCGCAACTTCGTGATGCCGAGCTTCGTTTGCAACAAGTGGTTCGCCGCGACGCCGCCGAGGCAGACGATCAGCTTCGGCTGGACGAGTTCGAGTTGTCGGTCGAAGTACGGCCGGCAGCTCAGGCACTCGGCCGGGGTCGGGTCGCGGTTCTCCGGCGGCCGGCACTTCACGACGTTCAGGATGTAAACGTCCTCGCGGCGCATCCCCATCGCCGCGACGATCTTGTTGAGGAGTTGCCCCGACTTGCCGACGAACGGCTCGCCCATGCGGTCCTCGTCGGCCCCCGGCCCCTCGCCGATGAAGCAGACCTCGGGCGACAGCGGCCCGACGCCGAAGACCGTCTGCGTGCGGTTCGCCACCAGGTCCGGGCAACGCGTGCAGCCGGCGACTTCGCGCTCCAGCACCGTCAACGCCGTGGCCCGGCCAGCCGGCGTCGTCGGCACTTCTAGCCCCGTGCCAGCGGAGGCGAACAGCGTCGAGGTCAGCACGGCCGCCGGGGCCGCCGGCACCTCGGGGTGCGGCAACGGCTTTCGCGGGTCGGCGTTGGCATGGACCAGCGGCTTGATCGGCGGGGCGACCGCCTCGACTTGCGGCAACGCGGCGACGTGCTCCACGCCGGCGGCCTGCAACGCGGCGAGGTGCCGGCGGACTTGGTCGTTGAGTTCGGCCATACAGCACCGAGGGGTTCTGCTTAGTTAGCCCAACGCGCGAGCGAGGGCGCACGATGGTGGGCAATGTTGATGCCGTTGACCGGCGAGCCAAGAGCGTCGGCGACTGGAGGTTCTTGGAGCGAAGAACCTCCAGTCGCTGGCGCTCTTGGCTCGCCTGGAATCGTTCGCTACGCGATCATCGCCCGCAGCGCCTCCAGCCCGACACGCGAGCAGTAGTCGCCGAAGCTCTCGCGGCCGGCGCGCTCTTGCTTGAAGCGCGTGAAGATCGTCTTCAACTTCGGTGCGATCTGCTCGATCGGCACCGAGTCTTGCAACTCCGCGTTCATCCGCCGGCCGAAGCTGTCGCCGCCGATGAACATCGTGTACTTCGTGCCGCCCCGACCCACGAGGCCGACTTCGCTCTGGTACGGCCGGGCGCAGCCGTTGGGGCAGCCGGTCATCCGCACGCTGATCGGCTCGCCGTCGAGGCCGAGTTCCTTCAAGTCCGTCTCCATCTGAGTGATCACGCTCGGCAACGCCCGTTCACTCTCGGTGATGGCGAGTGGGCAGGTCGGGATGGCGGGGCAGGCCATGCTCCACTTGCGGACCATCGACAGGTTCTCCGCCCGCGGGATGCCATACTCGCTCAGCAATTCATCGACGCGGGCCTTCTTCGCCACGTCGATGTCGCACAACAGAATGTCTTGCTGGGCCGTCGCGCGGACCGTGCAGCCGATCTCCGCGGCAATCGCCCGCAGCCCGGATCGCAGCCGCTTCGCGCCGTCGTCCTTGATGCGGCCGTTCTCCACGCTGAGGCCAACGAACCACTTGCCGTCCCCCTGGCCGTGCCAGCCGAGGTGCAAGTCGAGGTCGGTGATCGGCGCGTCCTTGGCTGCCGCCAGCGGCTTAGGCCAGTAATCGCGGACGAACACCTCGCGGAACTTGTCAACACCCCAGTCGGCAACGACGTACTTCAAGCGGGCACGCTTACGATCCGAACGGTT